>NZ_JAENDM010000058.1:0-22840 GCF_019375075.1 Escherichia sp. XD33 | reverse complement strand
TGCCGTTACGCACCACCCCGTCAGTAGCTGAACAGGAGGGACAGCTGATAGAAACAGAAGCCACTGGAGCACCTCAAAAACACCATCATACACTAAATCAGTAAGTTGGCAGCATCACCGCTTCTGCGAACAAAATATGGCGAAATTTAAAGTGCCCTCTTATCTGGAGATCAGAAAAGATCTGCCACGTAATTGCTCGGGGAAAATAATTAGAAAGAATCTGAAATAAATGAAACGGCAGGGAACTACCCTGCCAGCTAATAATCACGCTCTAAAACAATATGCATTTTTTGCAGGAATGTTGTCGTCCCTGAAAAAGCAAAAATGGAGAAAAGGAATGAGTGAATCATTACATCTGACCCGCAATGGATCAATTCTGGAAATTACCCTTGATCGCCCAAAAGCGAATGCTATTGATGCAAAAACCAGCTTTGAAATGGGCGAAGTATTTCTAAATTTCCGTGACGATCCGCAATTACGTATCGCCATTATTACCGGTGCCGGAGAGAAATTCTTTTCCGCGGGCTGGGATTTAAAAGCGGCAGCAGAAGGCGAAGCACCGGATGCTGACTTTGGCCCGGGTGGTTTTGCGGGATTAACCGAAATTTTCAATCTCGACAAACCAGTTATCGCAGCTGTGAACGGCTACGCCTTTGGCGGCGGTTTCGAACTGGCGCTGGCGGCAGATTTTATTGTTTGTGCCGATAACGCCAGCTTCGCCCTGCCGGAAGCCAAACTGGGCATCGTTCCTGACAGCGGCGGTGTGCTGCGTCTGCCGAAGATCCTGCCGCCTGCCATCGTCAATGAAATGGTGATGACCGGCAGACGAATGGGCGCAGAAGAGGCGCTGCGTTGGGGGATAGTCAACCGCGTGGTTAGCCAGGCGGAACTGATGGATAACGCCCGCGAACTGGCGCAGCAGCTGGTTAACAGCGCTCCGCTGGCGATTGCGGCGCTGAAAGAGATCTACCGCACCACCAGCGAAATGCCGGTAGAAGAAGCGTATCGCTATATTCGCAGCGGCGTGTTGAAACACTATCCGTCGGTTCTGCATTCGGAGGATGCCATTGAAGGGCCGCTGGCGTTTGCCGAGAAGCGCGATCCGGTGTGGAAAGGACGTTAACAACCGTGAGCTATTACGCCTTTGAGGGGTTAATTCCGGTGGTTCACCCGACGGCGTTTGTCCATCCCAGTGCCGTCTTGATTGGCGATGTGATTGTGGGAGCCGGTGTCTACATCGGCCCACTCGCCTCACTGCGTGGTGACTACGGGCGGTTGATCGTGCAAGCGGGAGCCAATATTCAGGATGGCTGCGTTATGCATGGCTACTGCGACACTGACACCATCGTTGGGGAAAACGGCCATATCGGGCACGGAGCGATCCTGCATGGTTGTGTGATTGGTCGCGATGCATTGGTCGGGATGAACAGCGTGATTATGGATGGCGCGGTCATTGGCGAAGAGAGCATTGTTGCCGCCATGAGCTTTGTCAAAGCAGGCTTTAGTGGCGAGAAACGCCAGTTGTTGATGGGTACGCCAGCCCGCGCTGTACGCAGTGTGAGTGACGACGAGTTACACTGGAAACGGTTGAATACCAAAGAGTATCAGGATCTTGTCGGACGCTGTCATGCATCGTTACATGAAACGCAGCCACTGAGGCAAATGGAGGAAAATCGCCCCCGTTTGCAGGGGACGACGGATGTGACGCCGAAACGGTGATCTTGCCGGATGCGGCGTAAACGCCTTATCCGACCTGGCTGGAAAGCAACCGTAAGCCGGATAAGATGCGCCAGCATCGCATCCGGCGACCAGGTCGCACGGTATCATCGAAATGACATTAACGACGCATACTCTTTGACAACATCATCTGCCACTTCTGCTCGCGGTTAAGTTCCGTGAGCGGAACGGCAGGAATACGCGGTGTCTTTCTTACGCCGACTAATTTTTCCCGACTGTTATTGCGCAGGCGCGCGTAAATTTGTTCATCGATATCGACCACTTTAACCAGTCGCTGACACTGGCATCCCCGCCCTTCCAGCTTATTAGGGATCATCTTAACTTCGCAGCTTATTTCTGTGACTTCCGACAGAATATAAGTCAGGGTATTAACCGCCTTGCTGTGTTCAATATCGAAATGAATAGAGATCTCTCTTGCTATCACCCACCGATTTTCAGCCATCATCCATTCGGCGATTAACAAGTAGAGTGGTTTTTCAACATATCCTTCACACATACGAACTCCAGTTTCACAAATTAAAAGTCTGGCTATGACTCGTTTTGAAGCAATTAAACAAGGCCATATTAAAATTGTGGATATATCGATAGTATGCAACTTCACCGTCGATAAGTGTGAGCTAAATCCTGCTTATGTCATCAAAAATATCGATTCCCCAAAAGATTTACTTAATGGGCAAAAAAAAACGGTCCTCATCAGAGAACCGTATTAGTTATTCGATCAAATTAGCGGATGAAAAATATCTGCCATGACACGCTATTATTTGATCTGTGCGTGCATTTCCTGCACCGAAATTACTTTTTCAGTCGCATCGGCATTCAGCGCCATCGCGGTGGCAAAGCCGCCGTTCAGGGTGGTGTCGTAATGCACTTTATATTGCAGCGCACTGCGACGAATCACGCGGGAGTCTTCAATCGCACGACGGCCTGAGGTGGTGTTGATGATGTAGGTATATTCGCCATTCTTGATACGGTCCTGAATGTGCGGACGGCCTTCATGCACCTTGTTTACCAGACGCGGGTTGATACCTGCTTCGCCCAGCACAATCGCCGTGCCGTGGGTCGCATCCAGCTCGAAGCCCTGTTTCAGCAGTTTTGCCGCCAGGTCCACCACGCGTTCTTTATCGCCTTCGCGCACGGAAAGCAGCGCACGACCGTGTTTCTTCATGGTGGAGTTGCTGCCCAGCTGCGCTTTGGCAAACGCTTCAGCGAAGGTGCGGCCCACGCCCATGACTTCCCCGGTAGAGCGCATTTCTGGCCCTAACAGCGGGTCAACGCCCGGGAATTTATTGAACGGCAGCACCACTTCTTTCACCGAGTAGTACGGCGGGATAACTTCTTTGGTTACGCCCTGCTCAGCCAGCGATTTGCCAGCCATCACGCGCGCCGCCACTTTTGCCAGCGGTACGCCGGTGGCTTTGGAGACGAACGGAACGGTACGCGCCGCACGCGGGTTAACTTCAATCAGGTAGACTTCGTTGTTTTTCACCGCAAACTGCACGTTCATCAGGCCGCGCACCTGCAATTCGAAGGCCAGTTTCTGCACCTGCTGGCGCATCACATCCTGAATTTCCTGACTTAAAGTGTAGGCTGGCAGCGAACATGCGGAGTCACCGGAGTGCACGCCCGCCTGCTCAATATGCTCCATGATGCCGCCAATCAGCACCATTTCGCCGTCGCAGATGGCGTCCACATCCACTTCTACCGCGTCATCGAGGAAGTGGTCCAGCAACACTGGCGCATCGTTAGACACGCTGACCGCCGTCTGGAAGTAGCGACGCAGGTCTGCTTCGTCATAGACGATTTCCATCGCCCGACCGCCGAGAACGTAAGACGGACGTACCACCAGCGGGTAGCCAATCTCTTTCGCCTTCTCTACCGCCATTTCGATAGCGGTAACGGTGGCGTTCGCCGGTTGCTTCAGTTTCAGGCGGTCAACCGCGTGCTGGAAGCGTTCACGGTCTTCCGCACGGTCGATAGCATCCGGGCTGGTGCCGATAACCGGTACGCCAGCGGCTTCCAGTGCACGCGCCAGTTTCAGCGGGGTCTGACCGCCGTACTGAACGATAACGCCTTTCGGCTTCTCAATACGCACGATTTCCAGCACATCTTCCAGGGTTACCGGCTCGAAGTAGAGGCGGTCGGAAGTGTCGTAGTCGGTGGAGACGGTTTCCGGGTTACAGTTAACCATAATGGTTTCGTAACCGTCTTCGCGCAGCGCCAGCGAGGCGTGTACACAGCAGTAGTCGAATTCGATACCCTGACCGATACGGTTCGGGCCGCCGCCGAGAACCATGATTTTTTCACGGTCGGTAGACGGATTCGCTTCGCACTCTTCTTCATAAGTGGAGTACATGTAAGCGGTGTCGGTGGCGAACTCTGCCGCACAGGTATCCACGCGCTTATAAACCGGGTGCAGGTCATACTGGTCGCGCAGCTTGCGGATTTCCGCTTCGCGCACGCCCGCCAGTTTTGCCAGACGCGCATCGGCAAAGCCTTTGCGTTTCAGCTGGCGCAGGAATTCAGCGTTCAGGCCAGTGATGCCCACTTCCGCTACTTTCTCTTCCAGACGCACCAGTTCTTCAATCTGTACCAGGAACCAGCGGTCAATATTGGTCAGGTTGAAGACGCCGTCCACAGACAGGCCCGCACGGAACGCATCGGCGATGTACCAGATACGATCTGCGCCTGCGTCTTTCAGTTCGCGACGGATTTTGGTTAACGCTTCCGGGTCATCCAGGCTCACTTTCGGGTCGAATCCAGTCGCACCGACTTCCAGGCCGCGCAGCGCTTTTTGCAGGGATTCCTGCTGCGTGCGACCAATCGCCATCACTTCGCCAACCGATTTCATCTGAGTGGTCAGACGGTCGTTAGCACCGGCGAATTTTTCGAAGTTGAAGCGAGGAATTTTAGTAACCACATAGTCGATGGACGGCTCGAAGGAGGCCGGAGTACGTCCGCCAGTGATGTCGTTCATCAGTTCGTCGAGGGTGTAACCCACCGCCAGTTTCGCCGCCACTTTAGCAATCGGGAAACCGGTCGCTTTCGACGCCAGCGCCGAAGAACGGGACACGCGTGGGTTCATTTCGATAACAATCAGACGACCGTTTTTCGGGTTCACCGCAAACTGAACGTTGGAACCACCGGTTTCAACGCCGATTTCACGCAGCACCGCCATCGAGGCGTTACGCATGATTTGATATTCTTTGTCGGTCAGCGTTTGGGCTGGCGCGACAGTGATGGAGTCACCGGTGTGGATGCCCATCGCATCGAAGTTTTCGATAGAGCAGACGATGATGCAGTTGTCGTTTTTATCACGCACCACTTCCATCTCGTACTCTTTCCAGCCGATCAGCGACTCATCAATCAGCAACTCTTTGGTCGGAGAGAGATCCAGACCGCGGGCGCAAATTTCTTCAAACTCTTCACGGTTATAAGCGATACCGCCGCCGCTACCGCCCATGGTAAAGGATGGGCGAATAATGCACGGGAAGCCCACGTCAGCGGCAACCGCCAGCGCTTCTTCCATCGTGTGTGCGATACCGGAACGCGCGGTTTCCAGACCAATTTTCTTCATCGCTACGTCGAAACGACGGCGGTCTTCTGCTTTATCAATCGCATCGGCAGTGGCACCAATCATGGTGACACCGAACTCTTCCAACACGCCCTGACGTTCCAGCTCCAGCGCGCAGTTCAGCGCCGTCTGACCGCCCATCGTTGGCAGCACCGCGTCCGGGCGCTCTTTTTCAATAATCTTGCGTACAACTTCCCAGTGAATCGGCTCGATGTAGGTTGCATCAGCCATTTCCGGGTCGGTCATGATGGTCGCCGGGTTGGAGTTCACCAGAATGACGCGGTAACCCTCTTCACGCAGGGCTTTACACGCTTGCGCGCCAGAGTAGTCAAACTCACACGCCTGACCGATAACAATCGGGCCCGCACCCAGAATCAGGATACTTTTTATATCTGTACGTTTTGGCATGGCTCTTTTACTCCTGATTACTTAGCGGTTTTACGGTACTGCTCAATTAACTCGATAAAGTGGTCGAACAACGGCGCGGCGTCGTGTGGACCAGGGCTGGCTTCAGGGTGCCCCTGGAAGCTGAATGCCGGTTTATCGGTGCGATGAATGCCCTGTAACGTACCGTCGAACAGGGATTTATGCGTGACACGCAGGTTTGCAGGTAATATTGCTTCGTCCACCGCAAAACCGTGGTTCTGGGCGGTGATCATTACCACGTTTTTCTCCACATCTTTAACCGGATGGTTGCCGCCGTGGTGACCAAATTTCATTTTGACAGTCTTCGCACCGCTCGCCAGCGCCAGCAGCTGATGACCGAGACAGATGCCGAATACCGGAATATCGGTTTCGAGGAATTTCTGGATGGCGGTAATGGCGTAATCGCACGGGGCCGGGTCGCCAGGACCGTTGGAGAGGAAGATGCCGTCTGGATTCATTTTCAGCACATCTTCCGCAGAAGTTTGCGCCGGAACGATGGTCAGGCGACAGCCTCTATCCACCAGCATCCGCAGGATGTTGCGCTTGGCACCAAAATCATAAGCCACGACGTGGAACGGCAGCTCGTCTTCTTTTTTCGCTTCTGGCAGGCCACCGGACAACGTCCAGCTCCCTTGTGTCCAGCTATAGGCTTCTGCGGTGGTCACTTCTTTTGCCAGATCCATGCCATTCAGACCTGGGAACGCGCGGGCTTTTTCTAACGCCAGCGCCGCATCCGGGTTATCGCCCGCGATAATGCAGCCATTCTGTGCGCCTTTCTCGCGCAGTAAACGCGTCAGCTTACGGGTATCGATATCGGCAATCGCCACGATGTTATGGCGTTTCAGGTAAGAAGAGAGGTCTTCGGTATTACGGAAGTTGCTGGCAATCAGCGGCAGGTCGCGAATCACCAGACCTTGTGCATGTACCTGAGAAGATTCTTCATCGGCGTCATTGGTGCCGACATTGCCAATATGGGGATAAGTAAGAGTAACGATTTGACGAGAATAGGAAGGATCAGTGAGGATTTCTTGATAACCGGTCATTGAAGTATTGAAAACGACTTCCCCAACCGCCGAACCTGTTGCCCCTATGGCCCGACCGTGAAACTGGGTTCCGTCTTCCAGAACCAATAGCGCTGACTTAATCAAAACACCCTCCAGAGAATATTCACTCACTTTATTTGCATATTAATTCACAATGATGACGTAAATCAATGCAAATCTGCTTACCGACGAATTTCTGGCAAACGGCGGCATTCTGGAGATATGGGCGCTAAAAGTCAACTTAATGGCAGGATTTTTTATATTATTTTGTGGCTCATGCATGTTTTACAGGCATTAAGCGGCAAAAAGATCATATAACCTGTTCTGGAAAACGCTTGCGCAGCAAGAAGATTGCATGAAATAAAAGCGAGTAGGGAAAAGTGGACCAAATGGTCAAAATTTACATTAAAACAACAAAAACCGAAGACAAAACATGTAATTTTTGGCACTTATAGACAATTTAAAAACATAACACTAAAAATAAAAGGGCCAAAAATTAAAGCCCTTTACAATCAATAAATTAAATGTGTTATTTTTGCACCATAACAAATATTTTGTGGTTACAAACTATTGAGATCAAGCACATCTCGCATATCAAAAAGACCACTTTCCTTACCACTCAACCACAAAGCCGATCTTACCGCGCCGTTAGCAAATGTCATGCGGCTGGACGCCTTATGGGTGATCTCCAGACGCTCGCCAATATCGGCAAACATCGCGGTATGTTCGCCAACGATGTCACCTGCACGCACGGTGGCAAAACCAATGGTGCCAGGCACACGTTCACCGGTGTGGCCTTCACGACTGTAGACCGCGCAATCTTTCAGATCTTTATCAAGGGCGTGGGCGATCGCCTCTCCCATTGCCAGTGCGGTGCCTGACGGCGCATCAACTTTATGTCTATGATGTGCTTCAATAATTTCGATATCGGTGTAGTCACCCATCACTTTGGCTGCTTTCTCCAGCAGCTTAAGCATGACGTTAACGCCAACGCTAAAATTGGCGGCAAAGACAATCGCAATATCGGCGGCGGCGTCACGAATCGCCTGTTTACCGGCTTCGTCAAACCCCGTAGTGCCGATCACCATCCCTTTGCCATGCTGGCGACAAAAAGCGAGATGGTTCAGCGTACCTTCCGGACGGGTAAAATCGATAAACACATCAAAATCATCTTTTATCGCATCAAGGCTGCTTTGCACGGTAACGCCTGTTTTCCCTGCACCAGCCAGCTCACCGGCGTCGCTGCCCAGTAAAGAAGATCCTTCGCGCTCCAGCGCCGCGCCCAGCTGCACGCCTTCTAATGCCAGCGCCGCCTGAATCAACTGGCGGCCCATACGCCCCCCGGCTCCCGCGATGGCAACGCGGATGTTTGCATCATGCATAGCTATTCTCTTTTGTTAATTTGCATAGACCGTTTTCAGAGTAACCAGCGCATCGCTACGCCGCCAGCCAAAAACGCTGATAATTAGAAATTAATGATAAACAGGGAGGGATATCAGTGAAAGGCATGAGTCGATGAATGACTGCATGCCGATAACATGTGACAGGTTACGGCACCAGAGCCAGCAAATCAGCCACCCACTGTTGGAAGCCTTTTACATTCAGATCCAATGCCACCTGTACATTGGCTGGTTTGCCCAGGCAACCGTCGATATCAACCACCGTCGTGCCTGAGGTAAATTCGCCTTGAGTTTCTACCGCGACAAAACACGGCTTGAGGGTGAATAAGTCCGGGCGCACCAGCCAGGCGATGGCGCAGAGATCGTGCATTCGCAGACCGCTTTGCATACTGCCGCTACGGTAGTGGCTAAACAGGGCGTGGAGCATTTTTCCGGTGCGATTCAACTCCGGTAAAGTAGCGAGATAGTCAGGGGTTAATATTGCCTGATTGGTGACATCCAGACCGCACATGACAATTTCGATGCCGCTACGGAAGACACAGGCAGCCGCTTCTGGATCGGCAGCGATATTAAACTCGGCATTTGGTGTACAGTTGCCGCGACCAGCAGAACCGCCCATGATCACCAGACGGCGAATATGCGGTTTGCATTCCGGGCATTGTGAAAGTAACAGCGCAATATTGGTTAACGGGCCGATGGCTACCAGGGTAACAGGCTCTGGTGCACGCATCAGGGCATCCCGAATCGCCAGAAACGCCGGTACCTCGAGCGGCTTTCGGTTGTGCTCAACAAAGTCGTAGCCAGCCATTCCCGATTTGCCGTGCACAGATGCCGCATCACGCGGTGCGCGTACCAGCGGCACAGCGGCTCCCTGGGCGAGCGGAATCTCCGCATTCCAGAAATGCAGCAGTTGCAAGGCATTACGGGTAGTTTTCTCAACCGAGACATTACCCGCGACGGTGGTCATCAGTTGCAGGTCGAGTTCGGGGGCAAAAATCGCGGCGGCAATGGCGACGGCATCGTCAATGCCGGGGTCAGTATCGAGGAAGATAGGTAAACGCATGTTTTCTCCATAAAAAATGCCGGTAACAAGACCGGCATTTTCGCATAACTTAGGCTGCTAATGACTTAATCGACTTCACGAATATCGACACGCAGCTCTTTCGGCACTTCGAAAACAATGTTTTCTTCACGGCCTTCCAGCGGAATGGCTTCACCACCGCCCAGCTGCTGCAAACGTGCCACCACATTTTGCACCAGAATATCCGGAGCCGATGCGCCCGCAGTCACGCCGACGCATTTAACCTCTTTCACCCACTCTTCCTGGATATCTTTCGCATCGTCAATCAAAAACGCGCGTTTGCCCATACGCTGGGCCAGCTCCGCCAGACGGTTGGAGTTGGAGGAGTTTTTCGAACCGACCACCAACACAACTTCCGCCTGTTCTGCCAGGGCGCGTACCGCTTCCTGACGGTTAGTCGTGGCGTAGCAGATGTCATCTTTGCGCGGACCGACAATTTTCGGGAAGCGTTTACGCAGCGCGTCGATCACATCAGACGTGTCATCCACCGACAGCGTGGTCTGGGTCATAAAGGAGAGCTTCTCTTCGTTTTTGACCGTCAGTTTCCACACATCGTCCGGCGATTCGACCAGATACATTCCCCCTTCCGGGTTACTGTACTGGCCCATCGTACCTTCCACTTCCGGATGCCCGGCGTGGCCGATGAGAATCGACTCTTCGCCACGACGGCTGGCGCGGGCGACTTCCATATGCACTTTGGTCACCAGCGGACAGGTGGCATCAAACACCGTCAAATCGCGGCTTTTTGCTTCGTTACGTACCGCCTGAGAAACACCGTGTGCGGAGAAAATCAGGATCGCGCCGTCCGGTACTTCGCTAATCTGCTCAATAAAGATAGCCCCACGCTCACGCAAGCTATCGACCACATAGCGGTTATGTACCACTTCGTGACGGACATATATCGGTGCGCCGTAAATGGCCAGCGCGTTTTCAACAATGCTGATAGCGCGGTCTACCCCGGCACAAAAACCACGCGGGTTGGCCAACAGGATCTGCATGTTACGCCTCCAGTGCCGGATCGATTTCCAGCACTTCAATATCAAAATGAACGGTCTGCCCGGCCAGCGGATGGTTGAAATCAACGGTAATGGAGTCGCCGTTAATTTCGCGGATCACGCCAGGCATCTCACTGCCATCCATTGCGGTAAAAAGCATGATTGCGCCAATTTCTGGCTCGCCTGCATCCATAAATTCACGGCGGGAGAAGTACTGAATCAGGTCCGGTGACGGCACGCCAAACGCCGCATCTGGCTCCAACGAGAAGGTGGTTTTATCGCCCACTTTCAGCCCCAACAGGTGTTGCTCCAGCCCTTCAGAAAGAGAAGCATCACCCAGGCGGAACAGCGCCGGTTTACCGTTGTTGCGGGTAGACTCGGCGGTGGTGCCATCGTCGAGTTTTAGCGTGAAGTGCACCAGGACGGCGCTATTGCTCTGTACAGATTCAGACATGCAGGTTTGCTCTTATATTTGAGGATTTTTGCCGGATGCGGCGTAAACGCCTTATCCGGCCTACGATTTCGCAGCAATCTGTAGGCCGGATAAGATGCGTCAGCATCGCATCCGGCAGGGTTTATTATTGTTTTTTCGCTTTAGAAGGTAAAAACCCTTCCAGCACGATCAACGCCGCACCGACACAAATGGCAGTATCGGCAAGGTTGAAGGTGGCGAAGTGCCAGTCGCCGACGTAGAAGTCGATCATATCGACAACGAAGCCGTGCCACAGGCGGTCGAACAGGTTGCCCAGCGCGCCGCCAATAATCAGCGCATAAGCGATATTGTTTAGCTTCTGCGTGGCCTTCGAGCGATACATCATCACTGCCAGGATCACGCTAATACCAATCGCAATACCGGCAAAGAACCAACGCTGCCAGCCGCCGCTATCGGCAAGGAAACTAAACGCCGCGCCATAGTTACGCGCATAATGCAGATTAAGCGACGGGAACAGCGGGACCGTATCCCCCAGAGCAAAGTTCTGGAGGATCAGGTATTTGCTGCCCAGATCGATAATCAGCACGACTACCACCAGCCACAGCCAGCGTAGCCCTGTTGAACAGATCGATTGACTCATCAGGCAAACTTACGTTTTTCACCGTCACCGGCGACGTTGCTGACACAGCGGCCGCAGATTTCTGCGTGTTCCGCCACCTTGCCGACATCCCGGGTGTAGTGCCAGCAGCGTGGGCACTTCTCACCTTCGGCTTTACTCAACGCGACTTTCAGCCCTTTGAGTACTTCGCTCTGCTGAGCATCAGCAGGTGCGTCGTTATAGTCTGCAACGGTAGCGCCGGAGGTCAACAGGACAAATCGTAATTCATCGCCCAGCGCGGTCAGTTTCGCCGCCAGTTCCGGTTCTGCATACAAGGTTACTGCCGCTTCCAGCGAGCCACCCACTTTCTTGTCGGCACGCGCTTGCTCAATGACTTTGTTCACTTCGCCACGCACTTTCAACAGCTCGTCCCAGAACGCATCGTTCATCGCTTCACTGTCTGCCAGGCCAAACAGGCCTTCGTACCACTCACCGGTGAAGACGTATTTTTCACGTTCGCCCGGCAGGTAGCCCCACACTTCATCAGCGGTGAAGGAGAGGATTGGTGCCATCCAGCGCACCAGCGCTTCTGCGATGTGATACAGCGCAGTCTGGCAGCTACGACGCGCCACACTGTCCGCTTTGGCGGTGTACTGACGGTCTTTGATGATGTCGAGGTAGAAGGAACCCATCTCAACGGAGCAGAAGCGCATCAGACGCTGTACCACTTCGTGGAAATCGTATGCTTCGTACGCGTTGAGGATGTCTTCCTGTGCCGCTTTCGCACAACCTACGGCCCAGCGATCCAGTACCACCATCTCTTCCGGTTTCACCATATCTTTTGCTGGATCAAAACCGTTCAGGTTTGCCAGCAGGAAGCGCGCGGTGTTACGGATACGACGATAGCTATCGGCAGCACGTTTCAGGATCTCGTCAGAAACGGCCATTTCACCGGTGTAGTCGGTTGATGCCACCCACAGACGCAGAATATCCGCGCCCAGTTTGTTCATCACATCCTGCGGCGAAACGGTATTGCCGATGGATTTAGACATCTTGCGACCCTGACCATCCACGGTAAAGCCGTGGGTCAGTACCTGACGATACGGCGCTTTGCCTTTCATCGCGGTGGAGATCATTAGGGAAGACATGAACCAACCACGGTGCTGGTCAGAACCTTCCAGATACATGTCCGCTGCGTGACCGGCAAATTCCGGACGCACGTCAACAACAGAGGAGTGGGTAGATCCGGAGTCAAACCATACATCCAATGTGTCCGGCACTTTCACGTACTGATCAGCTTCATCGCCGAGGATCTCTTTCGCATCAAGATCCCACCACGCCTGGATGCCGTCAACTTCAACGCGTTTTGCCACTTCTTCCATTAGTTCGAGAGTACGCGGATGCAGCTCTTCCGTGTCTTTGTGCACGAACAGTGACATCGGTACGCCCCAGGTGCGCTGACGGGAGATACACCAGTCAGGACGGTTAGCAACCATCGACTCGATACGCGCCTGGCCCCAGTCCGGGATCCACTGCACGCCTTTGATCTCTTTCAGTGACTGCGCACGCAGACCTTTCTGATCCATGCTGACGAACCACTGCGGCGTCGCGCGGAAGATGATCGGCGTTTTGTGACGCCAGCAGCACGGATAGCTGTGCTGCATTTTCTCAACGTGCAGCAGCGCGCCTTTTTCCTGCAGCAGCGCAACGACGATGTCGTTCGCTTTGAAGACGTTCACGCCATCCAGCGTCGGATAAGTGCCCGGCAGATAAGTGCCGTCCGGGCCAACCGGGTTAGCGGTTTCCAGGCCGTATTTCTGACCGATCACATAGTCGTCCGGGCCGTGGCCAGGCGCGGTGTGAACGGCACCGGTACCGGCATCCAGGGTAACGTGATCGCCGAGGATTGCCGGAACGTCGAAGCCCATAAACGGATGGGTAAAGCGCAGCAACTCAAGCTCCGCACCTTTTACCGTGCCGAGAATGGTGTAATCGGTCACGCCGATACGCTGCATTACGCTTTCAACCAGATCTTTCGCCAGAATCACGGCCTGACCGTCGATCTGCACCAGCGCATAGTCGAAATCAGGTGCAATAGAGATTGCGCGGTTCGCAGGCAGAGTCCACGGCGTAGTGGTCCAGATCACCAGCGAGATTGGGCCGTTAACGTTGCTTACGGCAAATTTTGCTTTCAGTGCATCCTGATCGACCGCCTGAAAAGCAACGTCGATGGACGGAGAAGTTTTGTCGTAATACTCAACTTCCGCTTCCGCCAGCGCAGAACGGCAGTCAACGCACCAGTGTACCGGCTTCGCGCCTTTGTGCAGGTGACCGTTGCCGATGATTTTGCCCAGCGCGCGGATGATGTTGGCTTCAGTTTTGAAGTCCATGGTCAGGTACGGGTGCGACCAGTCGCCCAGCACGCCCAGACGGATAAAGTCTTTGCGTTGACCGTCAACCTGGGTCGCCGCGTATTCGCGGCACTTGGCGCGGAACTCGGCGGCGGTGAATTTCTCACCCGGCTTACCGTATTCTTGCTCTACTTTCAGCTCGATCGGCAGACCGTGGCAGTCCCAGCCAGGCACATACGGCGAGTCATAACCGGAAAGCCCTTTGGACTTCACGATAATGTCTTTCAAAATCTTGTTAACCGAGTGACCAATATGAATGCTGCCATTCGCATAAGGAGGGCCATCATGCAGAATGAAGGTTTTTTTGCCTTTTTTAGCCGCACGGATGATGCCGTACAGATCATCATCAGTCCAACGCGCCAGCATTCCCGGTTCGCGCTTGGCGAGATCGCCACGCATCGGGAACCCTGTTTCCGGCAAATTCAGGGTTGATTTATAGTCACTCATCAGATTCTCGGTTCCGTGTTTCGGTTTGATTACATAACAGGCTTAAGCCGGTTTTGTTAGCCCAAAAAATTCGCGGGCGGTTAATTCATCACGCGCAATCTGCGCTTTCAGTTCGTCCAGCGACGCAAATCGCTGCTCATTGCGTATTTTTTTACGCAGCACTACTTGTATATGGCGACCGTAAAGGTCCATTGCAACATCTAACAAATGCACTTCCAGCTGCTGGCGAATACCGGCAACCGTTGGGCGTGTTCCGATGTTTGCCACGCCGGGTAACGGCTTTTCACCGAGGCCCAGCACTTCTACCGCATAAACCCCTTTCACCGGGGAAACCTGACGGCGTAGCGGTACATTCGCCGTCGGGAAACCTATAGTGCGCCCTAATTCATCACCGTGGACTACACGCCCGGAGATGGCAAACGGGTGCCCCAGTAAACTTTCTGCCAGAGCCAGATTGTCATCCGCCAGCGCCTGACGCACAGCGGTGCTGCTAATACGCACGCCACCTTCGCAAAAAGTTTGCGTACTAGTGATATCGAAGCCGTATTCCATGCCAGCTTTCTGTAATAACAAGAAATCGCCTTCACGACCAGCGCCAAAGCGGAAATCATCCCCTACGGCAAGAAATTTTACGCGCAAATGCTTCACCAGAAGATCGCTGATGAAATTTTGCGCGGTTAACGCCGCGAAACGCCTGTCGAAACGCACGCACAGCACGTAATCAACGCCACACTCTGCAAGGTAACGCAGTTTTTCCCGCAGCCGGGTCAGCCGTGCCGGGGCTTTATCGGTAGCAAACAGTTCCAGTGGTTGAGGTTCAAAAAGCATCACCATCACCGGTAAGTTGCGCTTGCGCCCTTCTTCCTGCAAGCCCTGTAACAGCGCGCGATGACCGCGATGCACGCCGTCGAAATTACCAATAGTCAGCACACACCCTTCTTGCGGGGCCTGGCTGAGATTATGTATGCCGCGTATCAGCTTCATGTCTGGCTCAAAACAGTGAAAATCGTCCGAGTATACCTTGTACAGCGGTCAAGGTTAACCGGCGATTGAGTACCGAAATCAGAAAGAAGTGGCTTTTCATTGCCATGGCGCAAATCACGGGAAGAAACTGACCGCCTGCTGCAATTTTTATCGCGGAAAAGCTGTATTCACACCCCGCAAGCTGGTAGAATCCTGCGCCATCACTACGTAACGAGTGCCGGCACATTAACGGCGCTTATTTGCACAAATCCATTGACAAAAGAAGGCTAAAAGGGCATATTCCTCGGCCTTTGAATTGTCCATATAGAACACATTTGGGAGTTGGACCTTGGCTAATATCAAATCAGCTAAGAAGCGCGCCATTCAGTCTGAAAAGGCTCGTAAGCACAACGCAAGCCGTCGCTCTATGATGCGTACTTTCATCAAGAAAGTATACGCAGCTATCGAAGCTGGCGACAAAGCTGCTGCACAGAAAGCATTTAACGAAATGCAACCGATCGTGGACCGTCAGGCTGCTAAAGGTCTGATCCACAAAAACAAAGCTGCACGTCATAAGGCTAACCTGACTGCACAGATCAACAAACTGGCTTAATCGCCAATTTGCTGAAGCTTTGTGAAAAAGCCCGCGCAAGCGGGTTTTTTTATGCCTGCTGCTTTTGTGATGCGTGAGAGAACACACTGCCGGTTGCCAGATAGTCAAAAGTTGCAGGTTCTTGCAGACATGCCGTTGTACTATCTGAACTCTTCGTGGCTTAAGAATCGTAGAACCATCGGCTGATACATTCTGAACAAGAATATCTACTCAATCTCCAGACCCCCTACAAAGAATGTGGATATTGTGATACACATTGAGGTATTAAACTTAAGACCACTCTATTTTTGAATTAAATTCCTATATACTTTAACCATTCATAAATATCTCCTCATTAGACCTTGTAAATTATTAACAGCAATCAACACAGGTTAAATACCTATTTATATTGTACTTCTTAAAATTAATGAGCGATTTTTGATAGTAGTCACATTCACTCATAAATTAAATTAATAAAAATTCATCAACTTCAAGGACTGATAATGACAGATGGTATCTCAACTTCGCCACATTGTCTTTATAAATCAAATATAGTAGATGATGTAATAATAAATAAAACAAGACAAAATGAGTTAGTAAAAGTGTTTTGCGAGTATAAAACAGAGTTCTTAATTTTGTTTGATGACTTTTTCAGAAGCCAGGATTTTCCTAAACCATCTCCAGTCCTCCATCATTTTTTTCAATATACTCATCTGAGAGATGCACATTTTTATAGATGTAAACTCATAGAACATACAGTTCAATTTTATTTTTTAAACACAAAGGCATCACATTACTTAGATTGGATGTTTTTGATGACAGAACAAGCGAATGTCTTTCTGAAGAGATTAAGATATATCAAGAATGCTATGAAAAATTCGTTAAGTTCTTAAAGGCAAACTTCAACCCGGAAATATACCCACAGCTATATACTCCTGAAATATTTTATGAGGCCTGCAGAAATCTCCAGTCATTTTATGCTCATCAGGAGACGTCACAAAACGCTAAATATAGTGCAATAGACAAGAAAAAAAGTCATCTTAACCAGGAAATCAAAAAGCTAATTAAAAAAAATATTTTCCCTGAGCTATATAATGAACAATGCAATAAAATCCCCTCCTCATCGAAAGATGATAACCAGAAAATAACATGGCAGAATTTTAAAACTAGCAATTCGGCATATTCAAAACTATGTGGAAAATTATCTTTATTTAAAAGCGTGCCCAGTCGGTTAATAGAAAAATCAGCTTACTGCTCAACTGAAAATATGGCCACTAATAAATTTGATGTCGTCTTTTCTTACTGCGGAGATAATATAAAGGAATTTATACTTTTATTACCCTATAATAAATCACTGGAGATGTATGAACTTAACGATCAAAAGATCCAGTATTTGACTGCCCCTAATATCAATATACATAAAATGTCGCTATCAAATATAACAATAGAAAAGAGCAACCTTTCATATGGGTATTATTTTAGTTGTGTATTATCCAATATATCATGTTTTGAAAGCGACTTATCAAACACCATCTTTTCAAATGGAGAAATCAATAATCTCTTCATTAAAAAAAGCAACATATTTGGAGCATCATTCACTAATACCAGAATAAAAAATTTGCTCTGTGAAGATATTATGCCTGGTCGATGGACCACTCAACTTGTCAATAAGCACTTAGGTTACAGATACACAGGAGTATTCAAAACCCTGGCAAGTATTGATGACAAACCGTCCCGTTTCGAAATTTTGATACCATTGGTACAAACTTTAGTTCGCGACAATGTAAAGCTAAATAATGATGTGTATAAAGAACTGAAAAAGTTTATGCACGATTACGACAAAACATCCCCGGAAATGAGAAAATACCTTCAGAGCATCAACGAGTCTATGTTCCTTATGAAAAACATAGCTCATCAAAATTAAAAAATCTCAAAAAAGAAGTAATTTCAGAATGAAATTAACTGTGATGATTATTAATTCACTACAGAGGAATAAAAAATAATCTGAAGCATACTCTGAAACATCCTACTCTCTCACTCTAATAATGGCACCTTGCTCTTCTTATAAAGAAGGGAATAATTAAGAATATTAAACTTTCATCAACTTCACATCAAGAAATTAAAAAATTTAAACATTAATCTAAATAATAACAACCTGATCACATAATCGGGTACGATTTTATCCGATAACTATAATGCTATAACTCTGGGAAATGGTTGGAATACACCGCTGGGTGCCATCTCTTTTTACGCTGCCCGATCGAGTAGTAAGTTAAATAATGATACCAGACACGAAGGTACGAGCTATCAGGTCGCCTATAATAAATATCTAGTACAAACAGCCACTCGATTTAGCGTGGCCGCCTGGCGTTATGCTTCGCAGGATTACAGGACATTCAGCGACCATCTTTACGAAAATGATAAACACTATCATCAGAGTGATTATAATGATTTTTATGATATTGGCAGAAAAAATAGCCTTTCTGCCAATATTATGCAACCTTTATCCAATAATCTGGGAAATGTATCATTAAGTGCGCTTTGGCGGAATTACTGGGGGCGAAGTGGAAATGCTAAAGATTACCAATTCAGTTACTCCAATAACTGGCAACACATTAGTTATACTTTCTCTGCCAGCCAATCTTATGATGAAAATAATAAAGAAGAGGAGCGTTTTAATCTGTTTATCTCCATTCCTTTCTACTGGGGGGATGATATTGCCAAAACACGTCACCAAATTAACTTATCGAATTCGACCTCATTTTCAAAAGATGGCTATTCCTCCAACAATACTGGAATTACTGGCATAGCCGGTGAACATGATCAGTTAAATTATGGTATATATGTTAATCAGCAACAACAAAATAATGATACCTCGCTTGGTACGAATTTAAGCTGGAGAACTCCCATCGCCATAATAGATGGCAGCTATAGTCATTCTAAAAACGCCTGGCAAAGTGGTGGAAGTATTAGTAGTGGATTAGTTGTCTGGTCCGGTGGTATTAATATCACTAACCAGTTATCCGATACATTTGCAATTCTGGATGCGCCTGGATTAGAAGGCGCGCATATTAATGGACAAAAATACAACCGAACAAACAGCAAAGGCCAGGTTGTTTACGACCCGATTATACCTCATCGTGAAAACCATCTGGTACTTGATATAGCAAACAGTGAAAGTGAAACAGAATTGCAGGGCAATCGTCAAATTATTGCGCCTTACCGTGGAGCAGTTTCTTATGTGCAGTTTACAACTGACCAACGTAAGCCTTGGTATATACAGGCACTGCGTCCCGATGGTTCGCCATTAACCTTTGGCTATGACGTACTGGATCTCCAGGAAAACAATATTGGAGTCGTTGGCCAGGGTAGTCGCCTTTTTATTCGCGTAGATGAAATTCCAACTGGCATAAAAGTTGCTCTCAATGATGAACAGAATTTATTCTGTACTATTACTTTTCAACACGTTATTGATGAAAACAAAACATATATATGCCAGTAAAAGGAGTTTACTATGAAGTGGCTTTTATTAATCACCTTGAGTCTATATTCTTTTATTGTGCAAAGTGCTCCCTGTGCATTGACCAATGTCGGTGAACAACGTGGAACATATATACTCAAGCCACTGAGTATGAAAGGTAATCTCACCGCCGAAAAAATTGAAAACACCGGAAATATCATTGAGTGTACAGACTTGCAAGAGACAACCAACGCCATTAAAGTTCATTTTTTAACACAGAACGCTTTAAGGTTTAAAGTCGGAAGTCGTCATTGTATTATTAATTTCCCCTTTGAATATGACGGTAAAAAAATAGAGCTTCCAGGGAAGTCATCTTATAATTTAGAAGAAATGCTATCTGCGATAAATTTCACCATTCCATATTCTATCGCATCTGTATCAGATAGTTCTAACACCGCAGACATTTTTCCAGGAACTCCTTTTCCTTTGTTGTTCGAAATTGAAGTGAGTTCATGTACAGGGAATAATACTAATTGTAATAGCGTCCGCTTTAATTATAATTTAAATACTATTTTACAGGTAAATTTAATGACCTGTGGTTTTGAAGATCAATCCATCGACACTGGACGATTTGTACTGTCTCGTATCAATAATGAAAATTATCAGTTTCATCATATAAGATTTGACTGCATCCAGGGCGAGCAAGGTGAATTAGTTTTTGAACCCAGTGATGTTGAATATTACTTTGAACCAGTGACGATACAGGAGTCAGGAACCAGCATATTAAAAAATGAGTTAGAAAACAGTGAGGACGGTGCGGGTCAAGTAGGCTTTCAACTCTCGAATGATGGTACGAATGAAATCCAGTATGGTAAAAGCAATTACTACTCTTTTCAGCATCCCCATGAAGGAAGTAATCAGATTCCTCTATTTATTCGCCCGCGTACATATGGAAATAATGTCTCAAGCGGGCAAATAATGAGCCGAGTCAAAATCGTGGTTATGTACAACTAATCTATCTCCTCCACTTTAACTTTGGGGGAGCTGCCGATTAACGCGCCGCTGGACTAAAAAGCGCAGAATAATCCGTATTGCAGATTCGCTGTACCGCCGGGTGCTGAATCATCCGCTCAGCAAAAATAGCATGGTACTCTTCCATCACATTCTCGACGCGACCAATTTCTACGACAGTTTTATCGGCATAAAAGTCATATGCATAAAGCGTTGGGGCAACGAAGATTGCATTGTGCATTGCACCAAAAGCTTTCATCAACGCGGCATCATCAAACTCGCCGAGGATTTCTACGTTTAATCCCTGGGAGTTAAACCAGTTAAGCAATTTGCGCCCTAACATTGAACGTCGCCCAGGAATCAAAAGTCGCCGTTCTTCCAGACAAGCCGGGAACGGTTTTTCTGGTGGTGGATTTGTACACCAGAAACTCACGCCACATTCGCCAATTCTCACGGAGAACAGGCCTTCCTGCTGCGTAGAGTCTATCGGACAGTCGGAAATGATCATATCCAGTTTATGCTGGCTTAATTGCTCCAGTAGCATTTCGTGGGTGGATTCGAAGCAGCGAAGATGAATCGGCTCGCCTTCTACCACTGCAGCATTCAGCACGCTACTGACCAGGCGTTTGGAAAGTGCATCAGCCACGCCAACGTCAAACAATAAATTGGATTCTTTGCGATAGTTCACAATATCCAGCATTTCCTGGCTTAAGGTGAACATTTTATCGGCATAGCGATAGACCAGTTCTCCCAGCTCGCTGGGTTCGAGACCACGTCCCTTGCGCTTAAATAATTTGCCTTGCAGGCGCTCTTCCAGAGCCCGGATCTGTCCGGTAATGGTTTGTGGTGTCAAATAAAGCGCCTCCGCTGCGCCAACCACGGAACCTTCTTTATAGACATGCCAGAAGTAATACAAGTGGTTGTAATTGATATGAGACATGCTCATTTCTCTCCCTGATAACAATGAAAAGGGAGCCGTTTATGGCTCCCCGGTAAACCGTCCTGTCAAACTGATGGACGCAAACGAACGCGTAACCAACTGTATCCAATTACCGCCGAAGAGATAGAACCGACCAGGATACCGAGTTTCGCCCAGTTAATCAGTTCTGGATCTACGCTACCAAAGGCCAGGCTGGCAATAAAGATAGACATAGTAAAACCGATACCGCACAGGATCCCCACCGCCATAATTTGCTGATAAGTCGTTCCCTCAGGCAGATGCGCCAGTTTCAAACGCAGCGCCAACCAGCAGAACAGACTAATCCCCAGCGGTTTGCCAATCAGCAAGCCAGCGATGATCCCCAATGGCAGAATGGAGGTCAAGCCATCCAGCGTGACGCCTTGCAGAGAAACGCCAGCATTAGCGAATGCAAACAGCGGCAAAATCAGATACGCCACCCACGGGTGCAACACATGCTCCAGTCGCTTCGCTGGAGAACGCCCATGCTTCTCTTTCAAAGGAATAAAGAAGCCGACAATTACCCCCGCCAGAGTTGCGTGAACCCCCGATTTCAACACCGCAGTCCACAACACTACGCCAACCAGAATATAGACGCCCGTGCGGCGTACACCACACAGATTCAATACCGCGAGTACCGCAATTGCTACAGCCGCGACGCCAAGAGAGGCCATCGATAAGTCATTAGTGTAGAACAATGCGATGATAATGATGGCCCCAAGATCGTCGATAATAGCCAGAGCCATCAAAAAGATCTTCAGCGCTAACGGAACACGACTTCCCAATAGCGCCAGCACACCAAGTGCAAAGGCAATGTCAGTAGCCGCCGGGATCGCCCACCCTTCGCGGGTAATCGGATCGGCATAGTTAAAAGCCAGATAGAGTAATGCCGGCACAATCATCCCACCAATAGCGGCGATAACTGGAAATGCGGCCTGGCGTAAGCTGGCTAGCGATCCTTGCATCAGTTCACGTTTAACTTCCAGACCGACTAACAGGAAAAATACCGCCATCAGCGCGTCATTTATCCATAACAGCATGTTTTTGTTGATTTCGAGTGAACCAACCCGGAGCTGAACCGGCGTCTCCAGAAAGTCGTGATACCATCCACTGGTTGCGCCGCTGTTGGCCATCATCATCGCCAGGATAGCGGCAATGATAAGAATAATGCCTCCCGAGGCATCACTGCTAAAGAATCGATGCAGATGTTTCACTTTTTATTTCTCTTTCAGGTGAATAGATCGTTTTTACTATTTTACCCCGCACGAATCATCGTTAAAATCAGATTATAGTGTAGGAATAATTCGTTTTTTACGAGCCATTGAAGAATTTGCGCCATCAGCGGTGAGATGCATTTTTGACGGCTGTAAGCGCTGACGAGTGACCCTAAGCCCTGATAATCATAGCTTAAGGTGAGGATTTCTGAGGGATTAATTAGGAAAAGTAATAATTAATTTGTTGTCAGTCGGCGATGTTTGTTAGGCCAATATTTGGTAATGCTGCCAACTTACTGATTTAGTGTATGATGGTGATTTTAAGGTGCTTGCGTGGCTTCCATTTCCATCAGATGTCCTTCCTGCTCCGCTACTGAAGGCGTGGTGCGTAACGGCAAAAGCACTGCCGGACATCAGCGCTATCTCTGCTCTCATTGCCGTAAAACATGGCAACTACAGTTCACTTACACCGCCTCTCAGCCCGGTACGCACCAGAAAAT
>NZ_JAENDM010000057.1:0-23126 GCF_019375075.1 Escherichia sp. XD33 | reverse complement strand
AAATCAGCCACGAAGAGACGATTTTGGGCTGAAAATTGGAAAATTGAGCCACAGGACGTCGATAAAGGACGGTTTGGGGCGTCATATCGGGAGCTGCGGACCACTTAATCGCAACTTCCTTAAATAAGCATCTCAGGTGCATATATTCCGGTCCTCAACAAAGGACCGGAGTACAGAGTAGTAAAAACCCGAAATTAATCGGGTTTGAATTATATAAAGATTAACCGACTCCCGCGCCCAGGAACGATGTAAAATCACGCTTGTCGTGACATTTCTACAATGTTTACTTTTGACTATCAAGCCATTTATTCATCTGCTCAATTTCACCTTTTTGAGCTTTAATGATGTCCTGCGCGAGCTTTCTCATTTTCGGATCTTTTCCGTATTTGAGCTCGGTCTCAGCCATTGCTATTGCCCCTTCATGGTGCGCTACCATGCCTTTCGCAAAAGCCTTGTCGGGATCGGACTCATTTACGGCAGCCATCATTTTGTCATGCATGTCTTTCATGCCAGCCATATATTCCTGTGACGAAGCCGAGGTAGACATATCAGTCATTTTCATTTCTGAATGTTCTGCTGAAATCGCTGGCAGGGATAACATTAATACTGCAAATAAAGTGTTTCTGGCTTTCATAAAAAATATCCTTTTAGCGTTGATGCCCGTTAACTGTAGCAGAATCTGATAAAAATGCCCCCTGTAGGGGGCAAAGATGTTGCCATATATCCGGTTACGGAAAAATCTATCAAGGAAATAAGGACAGCACAGATACTTCCCTCGCCGTCAGCCTGCACTGAGCATGCGACGATGCGCTTCGGCCATGGCCTGATGTGGGCCAGACTGACCGTTATTCATAAATTCATGGGCAACTGCAGCTCTTTCATGCTCATTCATTGCCGCTAATGACTTCGACGGCCCGGTAGGGGAAACGGTCTGACTTCCCATCATCCTCTGATGACTTTCCACCATTTTCTGGTGCGCATCCGCCGACCCGTTCGTCATGGTTTCATGAGCAATAATGGCCTGTTCATGCTGGTCCATACCGGCCATACGAGGTGCAGTCCCCTGGATCCCGACAGGAGCCGCAGCAGACTGCATCTGGTGAGCAGGTGCCTGTGCATTGTTGACCCGCTCATGGATATTCACGGTTTCAGTGGCCCAGGCCGAAGAAATTAAGCCAAAGCCCAGCAAGGATGCTAATACGATATTTTTCATGATAACTCTCCATTTCTTAATTAGTGATGTCCGGGGGAGTACAACCGGTGTTTTCAGTTCCATAACTGAAACAGGTTCGGAAGTGTTTATTTCTCCGGGAGGGGACTGGATATTCATTTCCTGGCGTCCACTGACGCCGGATATTGATAAAGCAATCCAGCCTTCCTGATAAGTTGCACTAATTATATCGAATGGCTTCTGTTTGCTGCATGACAGGCTAATGACATCTTTGTCATTTAAATCTTTATTCCCAGCACTGGGTGTCCGGAATCATTTTCTCCAGTCTGGGCACGGATAAGATAAAACGCGTTGAGTGTACGTCCGATTCCACCTGCACTCTTCCGTGATGTGCTTCCACGATTGACTTCACAATCGCAAGGCCGATGCCGCTGCCTTCTCCTTTTCGTTGTCTGGACGGATCCACCCGATAAAAACGGTCAAACAACCTTGATAAATGCTCTTCAGGGATTGGTTTCCCCGGATTTTCAATCACAAGGTCAAAAAAGCTCTCCTGCTCTCTTATTGAGACGGTGATTGCCTGTCCCTCCGGGGTATAACGCAGGGCATTGGATAACAGATTATTGATCGCCCTTCTGAACATTTGTGGATCTCCCTCAACCAGGCAGGGCATCCCGTTAAATTTGAGCGTGATATTGCGTTCTTCGGCCCAGGCTTCGAAAAACTCGAAGACTTTCATGACTTCCGCTCTGAGGTCAAACATGAC
Source organism: Escherichia sp. XD33 (assembly GCF_019375075.1). Taxonomy (NCBI): domain Bacteria; kingdom Pseudomonadati; phylum Pseudomonadota; class Gammaproteobacteria; order Enterobacterales; family Enterobacteriaceae; genus Escherichia; species Escherichia sp. XD33. The sequence continues at coordinate 21,189 of NZ_JAENDM010000057.1, read as the reverse complement.
CCTGTCAGGTATCAGCTGATTATTATCTGCCTGTGCCAGGAACAGCATATCGCTGACCATTTTGGTCATCCGGTTATACTCTTCAAGACTGGAATAGAGGACATCCTCAAGTTCCCTCTGTGTTCGATCCTGACTCAGTGCGATTTCAGTCTGCGTCACCAGATTGGTGATGGGCGTTCTGATCTCATGCGCGATATCGGCAGAGAAATTGGCCTGGCGGGTAAAGACATCCTCAATCTTTCCAATCATATGATTGAACGAGATAACCAGTTGCTCCAGCTCAATGGGAACGCGTGTCGGTTCCAGTCGCGCATCAAGATTCTCGGAGGTGATGTTTTTAATGGCATTGCTGACATTACGAAGGGGCAGGTGCCCCTGACGGACAGCGATTCGAATGATCAGAACAATCAACAGGCTTATCACGACGGCAATCGCAATCAGGTTCTTTTTCAGCGCATCGAGGTAATGGAGATGGAAATTAATGGATAGGCCAGTCAGCATGACATAGTTCTGCTGTTTGCCCTGAAATATCGCCTGACCAGAGGAGGCGATAATCCTGTATGTTTCCATCTTCATTTCGGACCCGGTATCCATCGGTCCCGCAGGATCCTCCACCGTCCAGAGAAAGACATCCCGTGCGCGGCTGTGCTCGCTAAAATCTGCTGAATTCACTGCCGGGCGTAGTGCCGCCCCCTGAGCTGAGCTAAAGAGCACTTCCCCCCTGGGATTGAGGAGCAAAAGGGCAACGTTGCGGTAGCTGGCAATTGATTCCTTTATTTTGCTTATTTTTTTATCATCCGGATCCACCGGGGACTGCAGTATACGGTTCAGTGTGGTGCTGATTTGTTGAAGATCGCTGACATCCTGCTCGGCAAAATGATTTTCAACAGAATGCAGCATAAACCAGGTGAATGCGATAAAAGCCAGTATCGTGGACAGGCTGATAAAAAAGGTCAGCCGCAGAGCGAGTGAGAAAGGGCGTCTGGAAGGTTTGCTATGCATCCGGGACCTCCAGCATGTAGCCCACGCCCCGGACTGTCTGGATCAGCTTTGTCTCGTAATCGTTGTCTATTTTAGCGCGGAGTCGCTTTACTGCGACATCGATCGCATTAGTGTCGCTGTCAAAATTCATGTCCCAGACCTGAGAGGCAATCAGGGAGCGGGGAAGAACCTCTCCCTGATGGCGAATGAAGAATTCCAGCAGGCTGAACTCTTTACTGGTGAGCACAATGCGGTTTCCGGCGCGACTGACTTTTCTGGATACGAGATCAATCGAGAGGTCAGCCACCTTAAACTGGCTTTCCGTGATCATCGTGTTTCCCCGCCTCAGAAGGGTTCTCACCCGGGCGAGCAGTTCGGCAAACGCAAAGGGTTTAACCAGATAATCGTCCGCACCCAGTTCCAGTCCTTTGACCCTATGTTCGATCGTGCCGAGGGCTGTCAGCAGTAAGACCGGCATACCCTTTCCGGCAGTGCGCAGCATGCGGATGATATCCCAGCCGTTCACATCAGGTAGCATGATATCCAGAATGACTAAATCATACTCGGCTGTCATGGCGAGATGATATCCGGTAAGACCATTATCAGCGTGATCCACTACGAACCCTGCCTCTGTAAGCCCTTTGCTGAGATATTCACCTGTTTTAATTTCGTCTTCGACGATCAATATTTTCATCTTGCTCCCCGGCTGGCTGCTAATGTCATTCTATTGCGCCCACGATCGTTATCAACGGATTACAGCAAAAATGACAACATTGTCATTATCCTGTCACCCGGCAAACAGAGAGCGTTAGGTAAAGTACCCCTATCAATACTCTGGACTTCATTTGAACCATTTACCAGGTCTGCCTGGACGAGAAGCGTTATGTTCAAATTAAAATTACTCAGCATTAGCACGATATTCATCCTGGCAGGCTGCGTGTCGCTTGCGCCTGAATATCAGCGGCCCGCAGCACCGGTACCCCAGCAGTTTTCACTGTCCCATAACAGCCTGACGCCAGCGGTAAATGGCTATCAGGATACGGGCTGGCGTAACTTTTTTGTCGATCCCCAGGTTACCCGGTTGATCGGTGAAGCTCTGACTAATAACCGTGATTTGAGAATGGCTGCCCTGAAGGTTGAAGAGGCCCGAGCCCAGTTCAACGTCACGGATGCAGATCGTTATCCCCAGCTGAATGCCTCATCCGGGATAACATACAGCGGTGGTCTGAAAGGTGACAAGCCGACCACACAGGAGTACGACGCGAGACTGGAGCTCAGCTATGAGCTCGATTTTTTCGGCAAACTTAAGAACATGAGTGATGCTGATCGCCAGAACTACTTTGCCAGCGAAGAAGCCCGTCGGGCCGTACACATCCTGCTGGTATCCAACGTTTCACAAAGCTATTTCAGCCAGCAACTGGCGTACGAACAACTTCGTATTGCGCGGGAAACGCTGAAAAATTATCAACAGTCCTATGCTTTCGTTGAGCAGCAGCTCGTGACCGGGAGTACGAACGTTCTGGCACTTGAACAGGCGCGAGGACAAATCGAAAGTACCCGCGCCGAAATAGCCAAACGAGAAGGCGATCTGGCTCAGGCAAACAATGCCCTGCAACTGGTGCTGGGAACGTACCGCGCACTTCCGTCAGAAAAAGGGATGAAAGGCGGGGAGATAGCCCCAGTAAAATTGCCACCAAATCTGTCTTCACAAATTTTGCTGCAGCGACCGGATATTATGGAAGCGGAATATCAGCTGAAAGCGGCTGATGCCAATATTGGCGCAGCGCGAGCGGCCTTTTTCCCCTCAATTACCCTGACCAGTGGTCTTTCCACAAGCAGTACGGAGCTGTCCAGCCTGTTTACGTCAGGAAGTGGAATGTGGAATTTTATCCCTAAAATTGAAATTCCTATATTTAATGCTGGCAGGAATAAAGCCAATCTGAAGCTGGCTGAAATTCGCCAGCAACAGTCGGTGGTTAATTACGAACAAAAAATTCAGTCAGCCTTTAAGGATGTTTCCGACACGCTTGCGCTGCGCGACAGCCTTAGCCAGCAACTTGAGTCACAGCAGCGTTATCTTGATTCACTTCAGATAACTCTCCAGCGTGCCAGAGGATTGTATGCAAGTGGTGCTGTCAGTTACATCGAAGTGCTGGATGCAGAACGTTCCCTCTTCGCTACCCAGCAAACCATTCTCGATCTTACCTATTCCCGGCAGGTTAACGAAATTAATCTGTTTACCGCGCTGGGTGGCGGTTGGGTAGAGTAAATTTATTTAATTAATCAGGAAATTAAAATGCGTAATTCACTTAAAGCCGTTTTATTTGGTGCCTTCTCTGTCATGTTTTCTGCCGGTCTTCATGCTGAAACACATCAGCATGGCGATATGAATACTGCCAGTGATGCTTCGGTACAGCAAGTTATCAAGGGCACCGGTGTCGTTAAAGACATTGATATGAATACTAAGAAAATCACCATTTCGCATGAAGCAATTCCAGCGGTGGGCTGGCCTGCAATGACCATGCGCTTTACTTTTGTTAATGCAGACGATGCTATTAATGCCCTGAAAACAGGCAACCATGTCGATTTCTCGTTTATTCAGCAGGGCAATATCTCCTTACTCAAAAGCATTAACGTGACGCAGTCCTGATTGGCTGTCCGGAGCGATTACATCCTGTGCGCCTGTACATTCACATAGGTATATGTGTGAGTTAACCGTCAGGCGCATATGCCAGGTGTTTTGATTTTTTAGCGGAAAATTGTATGGCTTCTTTAAAGATAAAATATGCTGCAATAATTATCAGCAGCCTCATAGCAGGGGGGCTGATATCGGTTACTGCCTGGCAGTATGTAAACTCATCACAAAAAACAGTACAAACCGAACAAAAGGCACCGGAGCGAAAGGTACTTTTCTGGTATGACCCGATGAAACCGGATACCAAATTTGATAAACCCGGAAAATCGCCCTTTATGGATATGGACCTGGTGCCAAAATATGCTGATGACAGTGGCGATAAAAGCAGTGGCGGGATCCGTATCGACCCAACCCAGGTTCAGAATCTGGGATTAAAAACGCAAAAAGTCACGCGAGGAATGCTGAATTATTCTCAGACAATCCCGGCTAATGTCAGCTATAACGAGTATCAGTTTGTTATTGTGCAGGCGCGTTCTGACGGGTTTGTCGAAAAAGTCTACCCCATGACGATTGGCGATCATGTGAAGAAGGGGACGCCACTTATCGATATTACCATTCCGGACTGGGTGGAAGCACAGAGTGAATTCCTTCTGTTATCCAGCACCGGTGGTACTTCCACGCAAATTAAAGGCGTTCTGGAACGGCTTCGCCTGGCAGGTATGCCGGAAGAGGATATTCAGAGACTGCGTTCTACCCGGAGCATTCAGACCCGTTTTACCATTAAAGCACCTATTGATGGTGTCATTACTGCATTTGACCTGCGCACCGGCATGAATATTTCGAAAGATAAGGTGGTGGCTCAGATTCAGGGAATGGACCCGGTCTGGATCAGCGCTGCAGTGCCAGAATCTATCGCCTATCTGCTGAAAGATACGTCGCAGTTTGAAATTTCGGTACCGGCTTATCCGGATAAAACATTCCATGTCGAAAAATGGAATATTCTTCCCAGCGTGGATCAGACAACCCGTACGCTTCAGGTCCGTCTCCAGGTTTCTAATAAGGATGAGTTTCTCAAGCCGGGCATGAATGCCTATCTGAAACTGAATACCAGAAGCCAGGAGATGCTGCTGATACCAAGCCAGGCCGTTATCGATACCGGCAAAGAACAGCGCGTGATTACTGTTGATGATGAAGGCAAGTTTGTGCCGAAACAGATCCACGTTCTGCATGAGTCACAGCAACAGTCCGGCATCGGCTCCGGCCTGAATGAAGGCGATACCGTGGTGGTCAGTGGCCTGTTCCTCATTGACTCTGAAGCCAATATTACGGGCGCACTGGAACGTATGCGCCACCCTGAAAAAACAGAAAGCAGTATGCCAGCAATGTCTGACCAGCCTGTAAATATGCATTCAGGGCACTGAGGAGACGACGATGATTGAATGGATTATCCGGCGCTCTGTCGCCAACCGTTTCCTGGTCATGATGGGGGCCCTGTTTCTCAGCATCTGGGGCACATGGACGATTATTAACACGCCTGTCGATGCCTTGCCTGACCTGTCAGATGTGCAGGTCATTATCAAAACCAGCTATCCCGGCCAGGCCCCGCAGATTGTAGAAAACCAGGTCACCTATCCACTTACCACCACCATGCTGTCCGTGCCTGGCGCAAAAACCGTGCGTGGTTTTTCACAGTTCGGTGATTCGTATGTGTATGTCATTTTTGAAGACGGCACCGATCTGTACTGGGCCCGTTCCCGCGTGCTGGAGTACCTGAACCAGGTACAGGGAAAACTGCCCGCCGGTGTGAGTTCTGAAATCGGTCCGGACGCCACGGGGGTGGGCTGGATATTTGAATATGCCCTTGTCGATCGCAGCGGAAAACACGACCTTTCAGAACTGCGTTCTCTGCAGGACTGGTTCCTGAAATTTGAGCTGAAAACCATCCCGAACGTGGCTGAGGTCGCTTCGGTTGGCGGCGTGGTGAAACAGTACCAGATTCAGGTCAATCCGGTAAAATTGTCTCAGTATGGTATCAGCCTGCCCGAAGTGAAACAGGCCCTTGAATCGTCTAACCAGGAGGCCGGTGGCTCATCCGTTGAAATGGCCGAAGCTGAGTATATGGTCCGTGCCAGCGGTTATCTTCAGAGCATTGATGATTTTAATAACATCGTCCTGAAAACAGGCGAGAACGGCGTGCCGGTTTATCTGCGGGATGTTGCCCGCGTGCAGACCGGGCCTGAAATGCGGCGTGGTATTGCCGAGCTGAACGGCCAGGGCGAAGTCGCTGGCGGCGTGGTGATCCTGCGGTCGGGTAAAAATGCACGCGACGTTATCACGGCAGTGAGGGATAAACTTGAGACGCTGAAGGCCAGCCTGCCGGAAGGCGTTGAAATCGTGACCACCTACGATCGCAGCCAGCTCATCGACCGGGCGATTGATAACCTCAGTTCCAAACTTCTGGAAGAGTTTATCGTGGTGGCCATCGTCTGTGCCCTGTTCCTGTGGCACGTACGTTCTGCCCTGGTGGCGATTATCTCTCTGCCGCTTGGTCTGTGTATCGCCTTTATCGTCATGCACTTCCAGGGACTGAACGCCAATATCATGTCGCTGGGAGGGATAGCGATTGCCGTCGGTGCGATGGTGGATGCCGCCATTGTGATGATTGAGAATGCGCATAAGCGGCTTGAGGAGTGGGATCATCAGCATCCGGGTGAGCAGATTGACAACGCCACCCGCTGGAAGGTGATTACCGATGCCTCCGTTGAAGTGGGACCCGCACTGTTTATCAGCCTGCTGATCATCACCCTGTCCTTTATTCCTATCTTTACCCTGGAAGGTCAGGAAGGACGTCTGTTTGGCCCGCTGGCATTCACGAAAACGTACTCCATGGCGGGCGCGGCCGCGCTGGCCATCATCGTCATTCCGATTCTGATGGGATTCTGGATCCGGGGGAAAATTCCTACAGAGACCAGTAACCCCCTGAACCGGGTACTGATCAAAGCGTATCATCCATTGCTGTTGTGGGTTCTCCACTGGCCAAAAACAACCCTGCTGGTTGCGGCCTTGTCCATTTTCACCGTTATCTGGCCGCTGAGCCAGGTGGGCGGTGAGTTTCTGCCGAAGATTAACGAGGGCGACCTGTTGTATATGCCGTCGACCCTGCCGGGTGTCTCTCCGGCTGAAGCTGCAGCGCTCCTGCAGACGACGGACAAGTTAATCAAAAGCGTTCCTGAAGTGGCCTCTGTATTTGGCAAGACCGGTAAAGCAGAGACCGCCACGGATTCCGCACCGCTCGAAATGGTTGAAACCACGATCCAGCTCAAACCTGAGGATCAGTGGCGTCCAGGCATGACGATTGACAAGATTATTGAAGAACTCGACAGGACCGTCCGTTTACCGGGGCTGGCAAACCTCTGGGTGCCGCCAATCCGTAACCGTATTGATATGCTCTCAACCGGGATCAAAAGCCCGATAGGTATCAAGGTGTCCGGAACGGTTCTGTCCGATATCGATGCAACGGCGCAGAGTATCGAAGCGGTCGCCAAAACCGTACCCGGCGTAGTGTCTGCTCTCGCAGAGCGACTGGAAGGCGGGCGCTACATTGATGTGGATATCAACCGGGAAAAAGCCTCCCGCTACGGAATGACGGTGGGCGATGTGCAGCTGTTCATCTCATCAGCCATCGGCGGCGCGACGGTAGGGGAAACGGTTGAAGGCGTGGCCCGGTACCCGATTAATATCCGCTATCCGCAGGATTACCGGAACAGCCCGCAGGCCCTGAAACAGATGCCGATCCTGACCCCGATGAAGCAGCAGATCACGCTGGGCGATGTTGCGGATATTAAGGTCGTTTCCGGGCCGACTATGCTGAAAACGGAAAATGCCCGTCCAGCCAGCTGGATTTACATTGACGCGCGCGGCAGGGATATGGTGTCGGTGGTTAATGACATTAAAACGGCGATCAGTCAGAAAGTGAAACTGAGACCGGGTACCAGCGTGTCATTCTCCGGACAGTTTGAACTGCTTGAGCATGCCAACAAGAAACTGAAGCTGATGGTGCCGATGACGGTGATGATCATCTTCATCCTGTTGTATCTGGCATTCCGCCGGGTTGATGAAGCCCTGCTGATCCTGATGAGCCTGCCGTTCGCCCTGGTTGGCGGGATATGGTTCCTGTACTGGCAGGGCTTCCATATGTCTGTCGCAACCGGAACGGGGTTTATCGCTCTGGCCGGGGTGGCAGCAGAGTTTGGCGTGGTCATGCTGATGTATCTGCGTCATGCCATTGACGCGCACCCGGAATTGTCCCGTAAAGAGACGTTCACACCGGAAGGCCTTGATGAAGCCCTCTATCATGGTGCCGTACTGCGTGTCCGGCCGAAAGCCATGACCGTGGCGGTGATCATTGCGGGTCTGCTGCCAATACTCTGGGGAACCGGTGCAGGTTCAGAAGTCATGAGCCGTATCGCGGCACCCATGATTGGTGGGATGATCACGGCTCCGCTGCTGTCCCTGTTCATTATTCCTGCCGCCTACAAATTAATCTGGCTGCGCAGACATAAAAAAAGCGTGTCCTGAACCTGAAAGGGCACCCCCTGTGGGTGTCCTTCTTTACTGATTCACCCTGACGTCAGGGTTTATATCGATAATATACAGAGGTGAGTATGAAAAAAGTGGTTCTAATGGCGCTGGCTCTCGGCCTTTCACTACCCGCGATGGCGAGTGAAAAAGTCATTGATATGTACAAATCTGAAAACTGTGGCTGTTGTTCCCTGTGGGGCAAAGCGATGGAAAAAGACGGGTTCGAAGTACGAACTCACGTCATGAATGATCAGGCGCTGTCAGCCCAGAAAGAAAAGCATGCTATTCCTGCAGGACTACGAAGTTGTCATACCGCGGTTGCCGGTAATTTGATCATTGAAGGCCATGTGCCTGCGACAACGATACATAAGGCAATGCAGTCTGGTTCGGGTATATACGGTCTCGCCACCCCCGGTATGCCAGCAGGAAGTCCTGGAATGGAGATGGGAGCCCGAAAAGAGGCTTACGATGTTATCGCATTCTCACCGGATGGAAGTAAAAAAGTCTTCCAGCGAATCGAATAGTCAGCGGAACGGCTGATAACGGGACGCCGGTAGCAGGCACTCCTGTGCCGGCGATATTCGTGGTAATCGCATCCATGACATACCCTGAAGACAGAAAATGCTTCAGATATGCATAAGGAGAGTTACAGTGAAAAATAACAATGCAGTGCAACACAACAACCAGACTGCTTCTGAGCAGACATTATCCCCGGACGAGGGCCACGTATTGCATAAGGTGAGAGATCCCGTGTGCGGGATGGCCATCCTGCCCGACAGGGCGCACAGCAGCATTCGATACCAGGACCATCAACTTTATTTCTGCTCCGCCAGCTGTGAGAGTAAATTTAAAGCCCATCCCGATCGTTATCTTACCGAAGATGCCAGTGAACATTCCCATCACCATCACCACGATCATCACGAAGTCAGCCCTGATCAGATAAAACAGCCTCACCACCAGGCGGAAAAAGAGAATTCTGAAGGTGTGTGGACATGTCCGATGCACCCGGAGATACGCCGCAGTGGTCCCGGAAGCTGTCCTGTCTGTGGAATGGCACTGGAGCCGCTCGTAGCTACGGCATCCACGGGGCCGAGTGATGAACTTCACGACATGACAAGACGCTTCTGGCTGGGGTTGTTGCTGGCGTTTCCGGTTCTGGTACTCGAAATGGGATCTCATCTGTTTCCCGACTTGAGGAATACAGTACCGCCACAGTACAACACATGGCTGCAGTTGCTTCTGGCCTCCCCTGTCGTGTTGTGGTGTGGCTGGCCATTCTTCGCCCGGGCCGGAATGTCGTTACGTAACCGCTCCCTGAATATGTTTACCCTTGTTGCAATGGGGACCGGCGTAGCCTGGGTTTACAGCGTCATTGCAACCGTCTTCCCCTCCTGGTTTCCTGCATCGTTCAGAAACATGGATGGCCTGGTGGCCGTTTATTTTGAAGCCGCAGCAGTTATTACGGTGCTTGTTCTGCTGGGACAGGTTCTTGAGCTGCGGGCACGGGAACAAACCTCAGGCGCCATTACTGCGCTTCTGAACCTTGCCCCCAAAACCGCCAGACGGCTGGATCATGACGGTCATGAAACGGATATTAATGCGGAAGATGTCCTGCCTGGCGATAAGCTCCGCATCAGACCTGGAGAGAGTATTCCGGTCGACGGTATCGTGATCGAAGGCAAAACAACCGTTGATGAATCGATGGTGACCGGGGAGTCTATGCCGGTTACCAAAACGAAGGATGACCCTGTCATTGGGGGGACGATTAATCAGACAGGGAGTCTTATCATCCGTGCAGAGAAAGTCGGTGATGAAACGATGCTCTCACGAATTGTTCAGATGGTCGCTGATGCACAGCGTTCGCGTGCCCCCATCCAGAGAATGGCTGACAGCGTTTCAGGCTGGTTTGTTCCTCTGGTGATACTTATCGCGGTTGTTGCTTTCGTGATCTGGTCTGTCTGGGGGCCCGAGCCCAGGATGGCGCACGGTCTGATTGCGGCTGTGTCGGTCCTGATTATTGCCTGCCCCTGCGCACTGGGGCTGGCCACACCGATGTCGATAATGGTGGGGGTAGGCAAAGGAGCCCAGGCCGGGGTGTTAATCAGGAATGCCGAAGCCCTTGAGCGTCTTGAAAAAGTGGACACGCTGGTTGTCGACAAAACAGGCACGCTCACGGAAGGTTCGCCTACGGTGACAGGGATTATCAGTCTCAATCCGGGTGGGGAAGCATCTCTTTTACGTGTAGCGGCCGCAGTGGAAAAAGGCTCGCAGCATCCGCTGGGTATGGCTGTAGTCCGGGCAGCCCAGCACAGGGGGATCATGATACCCGCAGTCAGTGATTTCAATGCTCCGTCGGGGAAAGGTGTTTCAGGCGATGTTGAAGGTCAACGGGTTGTTATTGGTAATGAACTGGCTATGCAGGAAAACAGTATCGTTATTGATAATCAAAAGGCCGTTGCGGATAAGTTGCGGATGGAAGGCGCTACCGTTATCTATGTGGCCACAGATGGGTACCTTGCAGGCCTGATAGCTATCTCGGATCCCGTGAAAGCAACCACGCCGGATGCGCTTAAAGCTTTGCGTCAGGCGGGGATCCGCATTGTTATGCTCACCGGGGATAACCAGCTTACTGCTGAAGCAGTCGCACGGAAACTGGGAATAGATGAGGTTGAAGCCGGGATTCTGCCGGATGGCAAAAAAGCAGTGATAACCCGACTGAAAGCGTCTGGCCATGTGGTTGCGATGGCCGGAGACGGTGTGAATGATGCCCCGGCGCTGGCAGCGGCTGACGTGGGAATAGCCATGGGAACGGGTACAGATGTGGCAATTGAAAGTGCCGGAGTCACCCTTCTCAAAGGCGACTTGATGATACTGAACAGGGCCCGTCATCTGTCAGAGATCACCATGAAAAATATCCGTCAGAATCTGTTTTTTGCATTTATCTACAACGCACTTGGCGTGCCTGTGGCTGCAGGTCTGCTTTATCCTGTGTATGGAATACTGCTGTCGCCAGTTATTGCGGCGGCGGCCATGGCTCTTTCCTCCGTCAGCGTCATTGTGAATGCGTTGCGTCTGAAAAGTGTCAGGCTCGGGAAATAACACTGAGTGAAGGGTCAGTTACGAACAGAAGGAGTCCAGTATGAAAAGTACCACCTATGCGCTTATTGCTGTCGCCGCGATCGCGGCATTTGCCCTCCTGCGCGAACACTGGTCACATGTGGCAGGTTACTGGCCATATCTGTTATTGCTGGTCTGCCCGCTAATGCATCTTTTCCACGGCCACGGAGGGCATGGAGATCATCAACATCACGGAAGTGAAAACGATAAAAAAAATTAATCCGGCAGACGGGGCCGCGTCGCGGTCCCGTTATCAGTCCAGGTATCGTTCGTAGTCTCTGGCATGCGCAAAGGCATGCTGTTCGAGTTTGTTATCAGCGGGTGCCGCTGCCCGGAACGCCAGAGAGTTAACAGGGTTGTTATTGATGACCAGCTCGTAATGCAGATGAGGACCGGATGAACGTCCGCTGTTACCGGATAACGCAATAGCACCTCCCCGTGTAACCCTGGCCCCTTTAGTAACGAGTATTTTATTGAGGTGGAGATAGCGAGTTTTAACACCGGCTTTTCCCGTTACTTCAACAAAATATCCCATGGTACTGTTGTATTCGGCCCGGGTGATTTTTCCGTCGATGACGCTGACTATTTTCGTGTTCATGGGCATGGAATAATCAATGCCATTATGGGGACTCACTTTTCCCGATACCGGGTTAAGTCTTGCAGGATTGAAAGGCGAACTGAGTCTTGCTGTGGCCGGTAACGGATAATCGAGACTGCCTTTCCCGGAAGTATCGGAAAGGTTATAGAACTTTTTATCTGATATACGATACGCCGTGTAATTAAATGAACCGGACGTAAATTTATAGGCCACGACACGTGATTTTCCCGCTTTCTTTTGCAGTACGAGTTTTAATGATTCATTTTTTTTCAAATGCCGCAGATTAAACCGGGAAGGCAAGGAGCGCTGAAGAGTAGCGATCTCGTTCGATTCCAGCCCCGAGCGGGTGGCTGAAAGGTAGGCATTTTCTTTTACGACATCGGTAGAATACATTTACTGGAATTCGCCGTTAGCATGAACACTGCGGCGTATGCTAGGGGTTTTCAGGAGGCGTGTCATCTGTCAGTTAATCGGGAGCACCGTTGATGGTCGTCATTTTTGTAACATATCTTGTTTCCCGTTTGCTCCTGAAGCTCTGGGAACTGTATGACCAGCCCGACGGTGATGATTAACGGGACTGAAACAGGTTACGGCAGAGCAATATGGGGCTCATGTCCTGCTACGTAACCCGTCAGTAAAGCCCTGCTGCGCACCTGACGCTAAGCACTAACCCGCCTGCAGTTACCTGGTCGAATACAGCCCGCGAAGCTTTCTTGCCTGCGTCTGATGTGCTTCCGCACCGGCATTATTGACCTGCTCATGCACGAGAGCGGCTTTTTCTCCGGCATTCAGTTCGTTAAAAGAAGAAGACGAGGTCTTTGAATTTGCGTCACTGCCGGACAGCATTTTTTTATGTTCCTCAATCATTTTCTGATGCGCATAGGACGCGCTGTTGTTCATAAATGAATGAGCAACAATGGCCCTTTCATGTTCATTCATTTCAGAGAATGAGGGCGTGTTGTTTTTATTAACCCTGTCCGGTAAGTTTTCATGCGTCGAGGAATTCACATGACTGACGGCTGAGGCATTATTAACAAATCGATGTGCTTCATGGGCAATATCACTGGACTGAGCAAAAGCTGCCCCACAAAATAAAGCTGTAAACGCAGTGGTCGTGATTAATATATTCATGTGTAATTACCTTCTGAGGTACATAAAAGATGTCCTTATGATCATATATAAAAATAATCAACCTGTGGGGAAGATGACGTAAATGTAATACAGCTATGTACATTACACGATTGTAATGAATTTGTTTCTTAAGGTGTGCTAGATTCATTTTATTGTAAGTGGATGAACCAGTAATTTAATTTAAATCGGTTCTCGAATTCTGTCAGTAACCATACTTTAAATAAGGGAATACGCATGCTGTTGAAAACGTCTCGACGAACTTTCCTGAAGGGGTTAACCCTCTCTGGCGTAGCCGGAAGTCTTGGCGTATGGAGTTTCAATGCGCGTTCCAGTCTGAGCCTGCCAGTTGCCGCATCCCTGCAGGGTACTCAGTTTGACCTGACCATTGGTGAAACGGCCGTCAATATCACGGGCAGTGAGCGTCAGGCCAAAACAATCAATGGAGGCCTGCCGGGGCCCGTTCTTCGCTGGAAAGAAGGTGACACCATTACCCTGAAGGTCAAAAACCGTCTTAATGAACAGACGTCCATTCACTGGCACGGCATTATTCTTCCGGCCAATATGGATGGTGTTCCGGGGCTGAGTTTTATGGGCATAGAGCCTGATGATACCTACGTTTACACCTTTAAGGTTAAGCAGAACGGGACTTACTGGTACCACAGCCATTCCGGTCTGCAGGAACAGGAGGGGGTATACGGTGCCATTATCATCGATGCCGGGGAGCCAGAACCGTTTACTTACGATCGTGAGCATGTGGTCATGTTGTCTGACTGGACCGATGAAAATCCTCACAGCCTGCTGAAAAAATTAAAAAAACAGTCGGATTACTACAATTTCAATAAACCAACCGTTGGCTCTTTTTTCCGCGACGTGAATACCAGGGGGCTGTCAGCCACCATTGCCGATCGGAAAATGTGGGCTGAAATGAAAATGAATCCGACTGACCTCGCGGATGTCAGTGGCTACACCTACACCTATCTCATGAACGGGCAGGCCCCGCTGAAAAACTGGACCGGACTGTTCCGTCCCGGTGAAAAGATACGCTTACGGTTTATCAACGGCTCGGCAATGACCTATTTCGATATCCGTATCCCCGGGCTGAAAATGACGGTCGTGGCTGCAGATGGCCAGTATGTAAACCCGGTTACCGTTGACGAATTCAGGATTGCCGTTGCCGAAACCTATGATGTCATTGTGGAGCCTCAGGGTGAGGCCTATACCATCTTCGCACAATCCATGGACAGGACCGGTTACGCTCGAGGGACACTGGCCACGAGAGAGGGGTTAAGTGCTGCCGTTCCCCCCCTCGATCCCCGTCCTCTGTTGACCATGGAAGATATGGGTATGGGGGGAATGGGACATGATATGGCAGGAATGGACCACAGCCAGATGGGAGGCATGGATAACAGCGGAGAGATGATGTCTATGGACGGTGCTGACCTTCCGGATAGCGGGACATCCTCCGCGCCCATGGATCACAGCAGCATGGCCGGTATGGATCATTCCCGGATGGCCGGAATGCCGGGTATGCAAAGTCATCCTGCGTCAGAAACGGATAACCCACTGGTTGATATGCAGGCGATGAGCGTCTCTCCGAAATTAAATGATCCGGGTATTGGTCTTCGAAATAACGGAAGAAAGGTTCTCACGTACGCGGATTTGAAAAGCCGCTTTGAGGATCCTGACGGACGTGAACCTGGCCGTACCATAGAACTGCATTTAACCGGCCACATGGAAAAGTTTGCCTGGTCATTTAACGGAATCAAGTTTTCAGATGCCGCACCGGTGCTGCTGAAATACGGTGAGCGGCTCAGGATCACGCTGATCAACGATACCATGATGACTCACCCCATTCACCTGCATGGTATGTGGAGCGATCTGGAAGATGAAAACGGTAATTTCATGGTTCGTAAACACACAATAGATGTTCCCCCTGGTACAAAACGCAGTTACAGAGTGACAGCAGATGCGCTTGGCCGCTGGGCGTATCACTGCCATTTGCTCTATCACATGGAAATGGGAATGTTTCGTGAAGTCCGGGTGGAGGAATGATGCGAATGAAGAGAAATTTGAAGGCCATACCTGTTCTGGTCGCCGGTTTGTTTACCTCACAGCTTTCTATTGCGGCGGGCTCCGTCTCTGCAGATCCCCACGCCGGGCACGACATGTCTGCCATGCAGATGCCAGCAGATGAGAATTTCACTGAGATGACGTCAATGGAGCCCATTGTAACTGAGAGCAGAACGCCAATTCCGCCTGTTACCGATGCCGACCGGAAGGCTGCATTCGGCAATTTACAGGGGCATGCGATTCACGACAGTGCGATTAATTATCTGGTTCTGCTGGATCAACTGGAATGGCAACGGTCGGATAACACCAACAATTTCAGCTGGAGTGTTAACAGCTGGATTGGAGGCGACACAGATCGGATTTGGCTAAAGAGTGAAGGTGAACGAAGCAATGGGGAAACGGAGGCGGCTGAAGCGCAGTTACTCTGGGGACATGCGGTTGGCCCATGGTGGGATTTGGTTGCGGGTGTCAGGCAGGATTTCAGACCTGCTTCTGCCCGGACCTGGGCTGCTGTCGGTTTTCAGGGGCTGGCACTCTATAATTTTGAGTCTGAAATTACGGGTTTTGTCAGTAATGGCGGAAAAGCAGCCCTTCGTCTGGGAGGAGAATACGACGTTTTACTGACTAACCGGCTCATACTCCAGCCATCCTATGAGGTGAATTTCTACAGTCAGGATGATGAATCGCGGGGTCGCGGCAGGGGACTGACTGACACAGAGCTGGGGCTCCGGCTGCGCTATGAAATACGCCGTGAGTTTGCACCCTATATAGGCGTTTCCTGGAATCAACTTTACGGGAAAACATCCGATATGGCGAAAAGAGAAGGTGAGAAAGACCATCAGGTAGTATTCCTGGCGGGAGCCAGAATCTGGTTTTAACGCACTGATATAAAACACTCAACTAAACAGGTAAATAAAATGTCGATTTTAAATAAAGCCATTCTTACAGGTGGCCTCGTTATGGGCGTTGCTTTCTCTGCTATGGCCCATCCGGAATTAAAAAGCTCTGTGCCACAGGCTGATTCAGCCGTAGCGGCCCCGGAAAAGATTCAGCTTAATTTCTCGGAAAATCTGACCGTGAAATTCTCAGGTGCAAAATTAACGATGACGGGTATGAAAGGCATGTCATCACATTCTCCGATGCCGGTCGCGGCAAAAGTGGCGCCAGGCGCTGACCCTAAATCGATGGTCATTATTCCGCGAGAGCCTTTACCCGCTGGCACTTATCGTGTTGACTGGCGCGCGGTTTCTTCAGATACGCACCTTATTACCGGTAATTACACCTTTACAGTGAAGTAATATTATGAACGACCTGATTATGATTGTTATTCGTTTTCTTCTTTATCTGGATTTGATGGTAATATTTGGATTGCCATTTTTTCAGATATATGGAATAAGCGGTGTCAGACATGAAACCTATAACCTGACTAATTTCAGGTCGTTTATAACTTTTGCTGTTGTTACAGGCATCATTCTTACTGGCATTAATATGCTCCTGGTATCTAATGCCATGAGTGGAGTAACTGACCTCAGAGAATTATCCATCCATGTTATCGAGATGGTGATAGAAGAAACTGATGTGGGTATTAGCTGGATTGTCAGGCTCTGTGCCCTGTTTACCACACTCGGTGCTTTGTTCCTTTACACTAATAAGAGAGTATTGTCCTGCCTGCTGATGACGATGAGTGGGGGCGTGGCGCTGGCTACACTTGCCTGGGGAGGACACGCCGTTATGCATGACGGTCTGCATTACTATCTCCATTTACTGAGCGATCTGACCCATCTCGGCGCTGCAGGTGCCTGGACAGGTGCTCTGGTTGCATTTGCTATCCTGCTGATGCGCAGAAACGAGCATAATGCACAGAGCGTCATTGTGATATCTGACTCCCTGGCAAAATTTGCCACGGCAGGAACGGTGATTGTTGTAGCCCTGATCCTGAGTGCGCTGGTCAACTATCTGTATATTGCTGAGGGTAACTTAACTCCCTTATTCAACAGTTCCTGGGGGAGGATATTGCTTGCCAAGACGGCTCTGTTTGTTCTGATGCTTCTTCTGGCTGCAGCAAACCGGTTTCACCTGGGTCCCCGGCTTGAAGTTATGGTCAGGGAAGGGAATTATGATCGCAGCGTTGCCCTGATGCGAAACAGCATCCTGACAGAATTCGTTGTTGCGATTATCATTCTGGGCGCCGTAGCGTGGCTCGGAATGCTTGCTCCGTCTCAGGTCAGCTAGGGGACAGCCAAAGCTCATGCGTGAGATTTTTACTTTCATATCAGCGAGTTGACCATGCAGCGTATTTTAATCGTTGAAGACGAACAAAAAACAGGTCGTTACCTGCAGCAGGGACTGGTTGAGGAAGGCTATCAGGCCGATCTCTTTAATAATGGCCGCGATGGTCTCGGGGCCGCGTCGAAGGGACAGTATGATTTGATAATACTGGACGTGATGCTGCCTTTCCTCGACGGGTGGCAAATCATCAGCGCACTGAGGGAGTCCGGGCACGAAGAACCGGTCCTGTTTTTAACCGCAAAGGACAACGTGCGGGACAAAGTGAAAGGACTGGAGCTTGGCGCAGATGACTACCTGATTAAGCCCTTTGATTTTACGGAGCTGGTTGCACGTGTAAGAACCCTACTGCGCCGGGCACGCTCGCAGGCCGCAACAGTCTGCACCATCGCCGATATGACCGTTGATATGGTGCGCCGGACCGTGATCCGTTCGGGGAAGAAGATCCATCTCACCGGTAAAGAATACGTTCTGCTTGAGTTGCTGCTGCAACGCACCGGAGAAGTGTTACCCAGGAGTCTTATCTCGTCCCTGGTCTGGAACATGAATTTTGACAGTGATACGAATGTGATTGATGTCGCCGTGAGACGTCTGAGAAGTAAAATTGATGATGACTTTGAGCCAAAACTGATCCATACCGTTCGCGGTGCCGGATATGTCCTGGAGATCAGAGAAGAGTGAGGTTCAAAATTTCCCTGACCACACGCCTGAGCCTGATTTTTTCTGCGGTGATGCTTACGGTATGGTGGTTATCAAGTTTTATCCTGATTAGCACCCTTAATGGCTATTTCGATAATCAGGACCGCGATTTTCTGACAGGTAAACTTCAGCTCACCGAAGAGTTTCTTAAAACAGAGACGTTCAGGAACAAAACGGATATTAAGTCATTATCAGAAAAAATAAACGATGCGATGGTGGGGCACAATGGCTTATTCATTTCTATAAAAAACATGGAAAATGAAAAAATTGTTGAACTCTATGCCAAAAATTCTGTTGTTCCAGCGGTCCTGCTTAATAAGTCGGGTGATATTCTCGACTATATGATCCAGACGGAAGAAAATAACACCGTGTACCGCAGTATCTCGCGGCGGGTTGCCGTGACGCCGGAACAGGGTAAAAGCAAACATGTCATCATTACGGTTGCCACGGATACTGGGTATCACACCCTGTTTATGGACAAACTCAGTACCTGGCTGTTCTGGTTCAATATCGGTCTGGTCTTTATTTCTGTTTTTCTGGGCTGGCTGACCACACGTATTGGTCTGAAACCGCTACGGGAAATGACCAGTCTGGCTTCCTCCATGACCGTACACAGCCTGGATCAGCGTCTAAATCCCGATCTGGCTCCGCCGGAAATCTCTGAGACCATGCAGGAGTTCAATAATATGTTTGATCGCCTGGAGGGGGCATTCCGGAAACTGTCAGATTTCTCGTCTGACATCGCGCATGAGCTGCGCACACCAGTCAGTAATCTGATGATGCAGACGCAGTTTGCACTGGCTAAGGAAAGGGATGTTTCGCATTACCGCGAAATTTTATTCGCTAACCTGGAAGAACTGAAAAGGTTGTCACGAATGACCAGTGACATGCTTTTTCTGGCACGTTCAGAGCATGGTCTGCTGCGGCTGGATAAACATGATGTGGATCTGGCAGCCGAACTGAATGAATTACGTGAGTTGTTCGAGCCCCTGGCAGACGAAACAGGAAAGACAATCACGGTTGAAGGAGAGGGCGTTGTTGCCGGAGACAGCGATATGCTCCGACGTGCTTTCAGTAACCTGCTTTCCAATGCAATCAAGTATTCTCCCGATAACACCTGTACAGCGATACACCTTGAGCGTGACAGTGACTGTGTGAACGTGATGATTACGAATACGATGTCCGGCCAGGTTCCCGCTAATCTGGAACGTTTGTTTGACCGGTTCTATCGCGCAGACTCATCAAGGTTCTACAACACGGAAGGCGCGGGGCTGGGATTATCAATTACAAGGTCGATCATTCATGCTCACGGCGGCGAGCTGTCAGCAGAACAGCAGGGGCGTGAAATTGTGTTCAAAGTGCGCCTGTTAATGGATTAATCCCGTTGTTCAGGAGAAACCTGGAAGGTGACAAAATTGTCATCATTCAGTCACGCGATAAACAGAGGCGGTTTTTTATAATTATTCATAAATCAGGAGCAGCGTGATAACACAATCACCTGGTTCCTGGAGTGATGATTAACCCGCCCTGAGATCAACTGCTTTCTCTGTTATAAGCCATTGATTGTTTGGGTATGTAAACACCGGAGACCCAACCATGAAAAAGATTCTCGTATCATTTGTTGCCATTATGGCTGCCGCTTCATCTGCCATGGCTGCAGAGACAATGAACATGCATGACCAGGTAAATAATGCACAGGCACCTGCCCACCAGATGCAGTCATCTGCTGAAAAAAGTGCAATTCAGGGAGACAGCATGACAATGATGGATATGAGCAGTCACGATCAGGCCGCAATGTCCCATGACATGATGCAAAACAGCAATTCTGCTGCCCACCAGGACATGGCTGAAATGCATAAAAAAATGATGAAAGCTAAACCCGGAGCTACCAACGAAACAGCAAAGTCATTTTCTGAAATGAGCGAGCATGAGAAGGCCGCAGCTGTACATGAGAAGGCGAATAATGGTCAGTCTTCCGTTGTTCACCAGCAGCAGGCTGATAAGCATCGCAGTCAGATCACCCAGAATTAACCCGCAGCTCCACTTGTTAGACCCTCATTTGACGCCGAAGTCACTGGCTTACGCTCCCGTCCGGGAGCGTTTTTTTTCCCATATATCAAACTTTAACTCTGAAGAGGTGGAAGTATCTGACCAACACTGTCACGTAACGCCAGATAACTACAAAAACACCTTTTTCCTCCTGTAAATTGCAGTTCCTGCAAGAACATCAAGGCATAATGTTGGAACAGCGTGTGATACACACTTAGCATCATGTTTTGTATGTGTTTTTTTAAAACTTTACAACTTTAAAGTCTTTTTCAGGTTAAAGGATACAACTTTAATGTCTCTACACAATTGCAGCAAAGTCGTCCTGACCTATTTCCTAAAGATGAAAATTATTAGAGTCGCATTAAAAATGAGCTAATTTTGATAGTGGTTATCTTGTGATTATTTTCTAATGAGCCCGTGAACTGAAACCCTCCATGCTTAATATAAGGTGGATGGAAAGGTGATTGAAAACTCACCCAGTGGCCAGATCTTTATGAAATATGAACAGGTTGAAAAAAACAGTAACTTTGCTGTTTTTTATACTTAACCACTATGCATTAATGCTGCGTTATTTCATGATGCCTAAGAAAAACCAGCGTTACGCAAATGGTCAACGCTGGTTTTATCCGGTACGTTGCAATTATTTTTTAGCAGAACCCGCTTCTAATATTGAAACGATTGAGAACAACGTAAAGCATACCGCTCCCAAACCGACCAGAACTCGCGAAGGAATAAAATATCCCATGTCGGTCTGCGCCATTTCCGCAAGAAACGATGCCAGGAAAAGGCAAAACAGGCAGGTGAAGACGGGAATCATCGGTATTCTGTTGGCTAACGAACAGGTACGTCTCCATACCAGTGCCAGTAGCCAGACTTTTGAGAATATGCTGTAACAGATCATTCCGAGGCAAATAAGAATAATGGGTGATGCTGCCAACTTACTGATTTAGTGTATGATGGTGTTTTTGAGGTGCTCCAGTGGCTTCTGTTTCTATCAGCTGTCCCTCCTGTTCAGCTACTGACGGGGTGGTGCGTAACGGCA
>NZ_JAENDM010000056.1:0-23417 GCF_019375075.1 Escherichia sp. XD33 | reverse complement strand
TATCCGCTCACAATTTCACACAACATACGAGCCGGAAGCATAAAGTGTAAAGCCTGGGGTGCCTAATGAGTGAGCTAACTCACATTAATTGCGTTGCGCTCACTGCCCGCTTTCCAGTCGGGAAACCTGTCGTGCCAGCTGCATTAATGAATCGGCCAACGCGCGGGGAGAGGCGGTTTGCGTATTGGGCGCCAGGGTGGTTTTTCTTTTCACCAGTGAGACGGGCAACAGCTGATTGCCCTTCACCGCCTGGCCCTGAGAGAGTTGCAGCAAGCGGTCCACGCTGGTTTGCCCCAGCAGGCGAAAATCCTGTTTGATGGTGGTTAACGGCGGGATATAACATGAGCTGTCTTCGGTATCGTCGTATCCCACTACCGAGATATCCGCACCAACGCGCAGCCCGGACTCGGTAATGGCGCGCATTGCGCCCAGCGCCATCTGATCGTTGGCAACCAGCATCGCAGTGGGAACGATGCCCTCATTCAGCATTTGCATGGTTTGTTGAAAACCGGACATGGCACTCCAGTCGCCTTCCCGTTCCGCTATCGGCTGAATTTGATTGCGAGTGAGATATTTATGCCAGCCAGCCAGACGCAGACGCGCCGAGACAGAACTTAATGGGCCCGCTAACAGCGCGATTTGCTGGTGACCCAATGCGACCAGATGCTCCACGCCCAGTCGCGTACCGTCTTCATGGGAGAAAATAATACTGTTGATGGGTGTCTGGTCAGAGACATCAAGAAATAACGCCGGAACATTAGTGCAGGCAGCTTCCACAGCAATGGCATCCTGGTCATCCAGCGGATAGTTAATGATCAGCCCACTGACGCGTTGCGCGAGAAGATTGTGCACCGCCGCTTTACAGGCTTCGACGCCGCTTCGTTCTACCATCGACACCACCACGCTGGCACCCAGTTGATCGGCGCGAGATTTAATCGCCGCGACAATTTGCGACGGCGCGTGCAGGGCCAGACTGGAGGTGGCAACGCCAATCAGCAACGACTGTTTGCCCGCCAGTTGTTGTGCCACGCGGTTGGGAATGTAATTCAGCTCCGCCATCGCCGCTTCCACTTTTTCCCGCGTTTTCGCAGAAACGTGGCTGGCCTGGTTCACCACGCGGGAAACGGTCTGATAAGAGACACCGGCATACTCTGCGACATCGTATAGCGTTACTGGTTTCACATTCACCACCCTGAATTGACTCTCTTCCGGGCGCTATCATGCCATACCGCGAAAGGTTTTGCGCCATTCGATGGTGTCAACGTAAATGCACGCCGCTTCGCCGTCCGGCCACCAGAATAGCCTGCGATTCAACCCCTTCTTCAATCTGTTTTGCTACCCGTTGTAGCGCCGGAAGATGTTTTTCTGCCGCCTGTTCGATGGTCATCGCGCTCGCCATATACACCAGATTCAGACAGCCAATCACCCGTTGTTCACTGCGCAGCGGTACGGCGATAGAGGCGATCTTCTCCTCCTGATCCCAGCCGCGGTAGTTCTGTCCGTAACCCTCTTTGCGCGCGCGCGCCAGAATGGCTTCCAGCTTTAACGGTTCCCGTGCCAGTTGATAGTCATCACCGGGGCGGGAGGCTAACATTTCGATTAATTCCTTGCGGTCTTGTTCCGGGCAAAAGGCCAGCCAGGTCAGGCCCGAGGCGGTTTTCAGAAGCGGCAAACGTCGCCCGACCATTGCCCGGTGAAAGGATAAGCGGCTGAAACGGTGAGTGGTTTCGCGTACCACCATTGCATCAACATCCAGCGTGGACACATCTGTCGGCCATACCACTTCGCGCAACAGATCGCCCAGCAGTGGGGCCGCCAGTGCAGAAATCCACTGTTCGTCACGAAATCCTTCGCTTAATTGCCGCACTTTGATGGTCAGTCGAAAACTATCATCGGAGGGGCTACGGCGGACATATCCCTCTTCCTGCAGCGTCTCCAGCAGTCGCCGCACAGTGGTGCGATGCAGGCCGCTGAGTTCCGCCAGCAGCCCGACGCTGGCACCGCCATCAAGTTTATTTAACATATTTAATAACATTAGACCGCGGGTTAAGCCGCGCACGGTTTTGTATTCCGTCTGCTCATTGTTCTGCATATTAATTGACATTTCTATAGTTAAAACAACGTGGTGCACCTGGTGCACATTCGGGCATGTTTTGATTGTAGCCGAAAACACCCTTCCTATACTGAGCGCACAATAAAAAATCATTTACATGTTTTTAACAAAATAAGTTGCGCTGTACTGTGCGCGCAACGACATTTTGTCCGAGTCGTGAGGTACTGAAATGGCAATACAACACCCTGACATCCAGCCTGCTGTTAACCATAGCGTTCAGGTGGCGATCGCTGGTGCCGGCCCGGTTGGGCTGATGATGGCGAACTATCTCGGCCAGATGGGCATTGACGTGCTGGTGGTGGAGAAACTCGATAAGTTGATCGACTACCCGCGTGCGATTGGTATTGATGACGAGGCGCTGCGCACCATGCAGTCGGTCGGCCTGGTCGATGATGTTCTGCCGCACACTACGCCGTGGCACGCGATGCGTTTTCTCACCCCGAAAGGCCGCTGTTTTGCTGATATTCAGCCAATGACCGATGAATTTGGCTGGCCGCGCCGTAACGCCTTTATTCAGCCGCAGGTCGATGCGGTGATGCTGGAAGGGGTGTCGCGTTTTCCGAATGTGCGCTGCTTGTTTTCCCGCGAGCTGGAGGCCTTCAGTCAGCAAGATGACGAAGTGACCTTGCACCTGAAAACGGCAGAAGGGCAGCGGGAAATAGTCAAAGCCCAGTGGCTGGTGGCCTGTGATGGTGGGGCAAGTTTTGTCCGTCGCACCCTGAATGTGCCGTTTGAAGGTAAAACTGCGCCAAATCAGTGGATTGTGGTAGATATCGCCAACGATCCGTTAAGTACGCCGCATATCTATTTGTGTTGCGATCCGGTGCGCCCGTATGTTTCTGCCGCGCTACCTCATGCGGTACGTCGCTTTGAATTTATGGTGATGCCAGGAGAAACCGAAGAACAGCTGCGTGAGCCGCAAAATATGCGCAAGCTGTTAAGCAAAGTGCTGCCTAATCCGGACAATGTTGAATTGATTCGCCAGCGTGTCTACACCCACAACGCGCGACTGGCGCAACGTTTCCGTATTGATCGCGTACTGCTGGCGGGCGATGCCGCGCACATCATGCCGGTGTGGCAGGGGCAGGGCTATAACAGTGGTATGCGCGACGCCTTTAACCTCGCATGGAAACTGGCGTTGGTTATCCAGGGGAAAGCCCGCGATGCGCTGCTCAATACCTATCAACAAGAACGTCGCGATCACGCCAAAGCGATGATTGACCTGTCCGTGACGGCGGGCAACGTGCTGGCTCCACCGAAACGCTGGCAGGGTACGTTACGTGACGGCGTTTCCTGGCTGCTGAATTATCTGCCGCCAGTAAAACGCTACTTCCTCGAAATGCGCTTCAAGCCGATGCCGCAATATTACGGCGGTGCGCTGGTACGTGAGGGCGAAGCGAAGCACTCTCCGGTCGGCAAGATGTTTATTCAGCCGAAAGTCACGCTGGAAAACGGCGACGTGACGCTGCTCGATAACGCGATCGGCGCGAACTTCGCGGTAATTGGCTGGGGATGCAATCCACTGTGGGGGATGAGCGACGAGCAAATCCAGCAGTGGCGCGCGTTGGGCACACGCTTTATTCAGGTGGTGCCGGAAGTGCAAATTCATACGGCACAGGATAACCACGACGGCGTGCTACGCGTGGGCGATACGCAAGGTCGTCTGCGTAGCTGGTTCGCACAACACAATGCTTCGCTGGTGGTGATGCGCCCGGATCGCTTTGTTGCCGCCACCGCCATTCCGCAAACCCTGGGCAAGACCCTGAATAAACTGGCGTCGGTGATGACGCTGACCCGCCCTGATGCCGACGTTTCTGTCGAAAAGGTAGCCTGATATGCACGCTTATCTTCATTGTCTTTCCCACTCGCCGCTGGTGGGGTATGTCGACCCGGCACAAGAGGTACTCGATGAGGTCAATGGCGTGATTGCCAGCGCCCGCGAGCGTATTGCGGCTTTCTCCCCTGAACTGGTGGTGCTGTTTGCGCCAGATCACTACAACGGCTTTTTCTATGACGTGATGCCACCGTTCTGTTTAGGCGTTGGAGCGACGGCAATTGGTGATTTCGGCAGTGCGGCAGGAGAGCTGCCCGTGCCTGTGGAGCTGGCGGAGGCCTGTGCGCATGCCGTCATGAAGAGCGGGATCGATCTTGCCGTTTCTTACTGTATGCAGGTGGACCACGGGTTCGCCCAGCCACTGGAGTTCCTACTCGGCGGGCTGGATAAGGTGCCAGTTCTGCCTGTGTTCATCAACGGTGTCGCCACGCCGCTGCCCGGTTTCCAGCGTACCCGCATGTTGGGTGAAGCCATTGGACGTTTCACCAGCACTCTCAATAAACGCGTGCTGTTCCTGGGTTCCGGTGGGCTTTCCCATCAGCCGCCGGTGCCCGAACTGGCGAAAGCCGATGCCCATATGCGCGACCGTCTGTTGGGGAGCGGGAAAGATTTACCCGCCAGTGAGCGCGAATTGCGTCAGCAACGGGTGATTAGCGCCGCTGAGAAGTTTGTTGAGGATCAGAGAACTCTGCATCCGCTCAACCCGATTTGGGATAACCAGTTCATGACTTTGCTGGAGCAGGGACGCATACAGGAACTGGATGCCGTCAGTAACGAAGAGCTTTCCGCCATTGCCGGAAAGTCGACACATGAAATCAAAACCTGGGTCGCCGCTTTTGCCGCTATTTCTGCATTTGGCAACTGGCGTAGCGAAGGGCGTTATTACCGCCCAATCCCGGAGTGGATTGCCGGATTTGGCTCGTTAAGCGCCAGAACAGAGAACTGAATATGCAGGAGAAGATGATGAGTTATCAGCCACAAACCGAAGCCGCCACCAGCCGTTTTCTGAATGTAGAAGAAGCGGGTAAAACGCTGCGCATCCATTTTAATGACTGCGGACAAGGCGACGAAACCGTTGTCCTGCTGCATGGTTCCGGCCCGGGTGCTACTGGCTGGGCGAACTTCAGCCGCAATATCGATCCGCTGGTAGAGGCGGGCTATCGGGTAATCCTGCTGGATTGTCCGGGTTGGGGCAAAAGCGATTCGATCGTTAATAGTGGTTCACGATCGGATCTTAATGCACGAATCCTGAAAAGCGTGGTGGATCAACTGGATATCGCCAAAATCCACCTTCTGGGCAACTCGATGGGCGGCCATAGTTCTGTGGCGTTCACCCTTAACTGGCCGGAGCGCGTCGGCAAACTGGTGCTGATGGGCGGCGGTACGGGCGGCATGAGTTTGTTTACGCCGATGCCAACCGAAGGTATTAAGCGACTGAATCAGCTTTATCGTCAGCCGACTATCGAAAACCTGAAGCTGATGATGGATATCTTCGTTTTCGATACCAGCGATTTGACCGACGCCCTGTTTGAAGCGCGCCTGAATAATATGCTGTCGCGCCGCGATCACCTGGAAAACTTTGTTAAGAGCCTGGAAGCCAATCCGAAACAGTTCCCGGATTTTGGCCCACGTCTGGCGGAAATCAAAGCGCAAACCCTGATTGTCTGGGGGCGCAACGACCGCTTTGTGCCGATGGATGCGGGTCTGCGTCTGCTGTCCGGCATTGCCGGTTCTGAACTGCATATCTTCCGCGACTGTGGTCACTGGGCGCAGTGGGAACATGCCGACGCTTTCAATCAACTGGTGCTGAATTTCCTCGCACGCCCTTAAGGAATGGTCATGACGAAGCATACTCTTGAGCAACTGGCGGCGGATTTACGCCGCGCCGCAGAGCAGGGCGAAGCGATTGCACCGCTGCGCGATCTGATTGGTATCGATAACGCTGAAGCGGCTTACGCCATTCAGCACATAAATGTGCAACATGACGTTGCGCAGGGGCGTCGCGTGGTAGGGCGTAAAGTGGGCCTGACACATCCGAAAGTGCAACAACAACTGGGCGTTGATCAACCGGATTTTGGGACGTTATTTGCCGACATGTGTTATGGCGATAACGAAATCATTCCTTTTTCCCGTGTTCTGCAACCCCGCATTGAAGCGGAGATCGCACTGGTGTTGAACCGCGATTTGCCCGCAACCGATATCACCTTCGACGAATTGTATAACGCCATTGAATGGGTACTTCCGGCGCTGGAAGTGGTGGGGAGCCGCATTCGCGACTGGTCGATTCAGTTTGTCGATACCGTGGCAGATAACGCCTCCTGTGGGGTGTATGTCATCGGCGGTCCGGCGCAACGTCCGGCGGGGTTAGACCTGAAAAACTGCGCCATGAAGATGACGCGTAATAACGAAGAGGTTTCTAGCGGGCGCGGCAGCGAATGCCTGGGACATCCGCTTAATGCGGCCGTCTGGCTGGCACGCAAAATGGCCAGTCTGGGTGAACCGCTGCGCACCGGAGATATCATTCTTACCGGGGCATTAGGTCCGATGGTGGCGGTGAATGCGGGCGATCGTTTTGAAGCCCATATTGAAGGCATAGGTTCAGTTGCTGCGACATTTTCAAGCGCAGCCCCAAAAGGAAGTCTGTCATGAGTAAGCGTAAAGTCGCCATTATCGGTTCTGGCAACATTGGCACCGATCTGATGATTAAAATTTTGCGTCACGGTCAGCATCTGGAGATGGCGGTGATGGTTGGCATTGATCCTCAGTCCGACGGTCTGGCGCGCGCCAGACGTATGGGCGTCGCCACCACCCATGAAGGGGTGATCGGACTGATGAACATGCCTGAATTTGCTGATATCGACATTGTATTTGATGCGACCAGCGCCGGTGCTCATGTGAAAAACGATGCCGCTTTACGCGAAGCGAAACCGGATATTCGCTTAATTGACCTGACGCCTGCTGCCATCGGCCCTTACTGCGTGCCGGTGGTTAACCTCGAGGCGAACGTCGATCAACTGAACGTCAACATGGTCACCTGCGGCGGCCAGGCCACCATTCCAATGGTGGCGGCAGTTTCACGCGTGGCGCGTGTTCATTACGCCGAAATTATCGCTTCTATCGCCAGTAAATCTGCCGGACCTGGCACGCGTGCCAATATCGATGAATTTACGGAAACCACTTCCCGAGCCATTGAAGTGGTGGGCGGCGCGGCAAAAGGGAAGGCGATTATTGTGCTTAACCCAGCAGAGCCACCGTTGATGATGCGTGACACGGTGTATGTATTGAGCGACGAAGCTTCACAAGATGATATCGAAGCCTCAATCAATGAAATGGCTGAGGCGGTGCAGGCTTACGTACCGGGTTATCGCCTGAAACAGCGCGTGCAGTTTGAAGTTATCCCGCAGGATAAACCGGTCAATTTACCGGGCGTGGGGCAATTCTCCGGACTGAAAACAGCGGTCTGGCTGGAAGTCGAAGGCGCAGCGCATTATCTGCCTGCCTATGCGGGCAACCTCGACATTATGACTTCCAGTGCGCTGGCGACAGCGGAAAAAATGGCCCAGTCACTGGCGCGCAAGGCAGGAGAAGCGGCATGAACGGTAAAAAACTTTATATCTCGGACGTCACGTTGCGTGACGGTATGCACGCCATTCGTCATCAGTATTCGCTGGAAAACGTTCGCCAGATTGCCAAAGCACTGGACGATGCCCACGTGGATTCGATTGAAGTGGCCCACGGCGACGGTTTGCAGGGTTCCAGCTTTAACTATGGTTTCGGCGCACATAGCGACCTTGAATGGATTGAAGCAGCGGCGGATGTGGTGAAGCACGCCAAAATCGCGACGTTGTTGCTGCCAGGAATCGGCACTATTCACGATCTGAAAAATGCCTGGCAAGCTGGCGCGCGGGTGGTTCGTGTGGCTACGCACTGTACCGAAGCTGATGTTTCCGCCCAGCATATTCAGTATGCCCGCGAGCTCGGAATGGACACCGTTGGTTTTCTGATGATGAGCCATATGACCACGCCAGAGAATCTCGCAAAGCAGGCAAAGCTGATGGAAGGCTACGGTGCGACCTGTATTTATGTGGTGGATTCTGGCGGTGCGATGAACATGAGCGATATCCGTGACCGTTTCCGCGCCCTGAAAGCAGTGTTGAAACCAGAAACGCAAACCGGCATGCACGCTCACCATAACCTGAGTCTTGGCGTGGCGAACTCTATCGAGGCGGTGGAAGAGGGCTGCGACCGAATCGACGCCAGCCTCGCGGGAATGGGCGCGGGCGCAGGTAACGCGCCGCTGGAAGTATTTATTGCCGCCGCGGATAAACTGGGCTGGCAGCATGGGACCGATCTCTATGCGTTAATGGATGCCGCTGACGACCTGGTGCGTCCGTTGCAGGATCGACCGGTACGAGTCGATCGCGAAACGCTGGCGCTGGGATACGCTGGTGTTTACTCCAGCTTCCTGCGTCACTGTGAAACGGCGGCGGCGCGTTATGGCTTAAGCGCGGTGGATATTCTCGTTGAGCTGGGCAAACGCCGGATGGTTGGCGGCCAGGAGGATATGATCGTCGACGTGGCGCTGGATCTGCGCAACAACAAATAATATTGACTGCCGAGAATGTGCATTTTGTATGCCCATCCCAGCACGACTGCCGGATGCGGCGTGAACGTCTTGTCCGGCCTACGGATGGCGCGAGAATTTGTAGGCCTGATAAGACGCGTTAGCGTCGCATCAGGCATCTGCGCACGACTGCCGGATGCGGCGTAAACGCCTTATCCGGCCTACGGATGGCGCGGGAATTTGTAGGCCTGATAAGACGCGCAAGCGTCGCATCAGGCATCTGCGCACGACTGCCGGATGCGATAAACGTCTTGTCCGGCCTACATTTCGCCCGTAGGCAGTCATTAAATAGTTCTGATTACGCGGCTGGCAATGTATCAGTCGCGATTCACCTGCACTCGCAACGAGGTTCATCTTATGTCGACTCGTACCCCTTCATCATCTTCATCCCGCCTGATGCTGACCATCGGGCTTTGTTTTTTGGTCGCTCTGATGGAAGGGCTGGATCTTCAGGCGGCTGGCATTGCGGCGGGTGGCATCGCCCAGGCTTTCGCACTCGATAAAATGCAAATGGGCTGGATATTTAGCGCCGGAATACTCGGTTTGCTACCCGGCGCGTTGGTTGGCGGAATGCTGGCGGACCGTTATGGTCGTAAGCGTATTTTGATTGGCTCAGTTGCGCTGTTTGGTTTGTTCTCACTGGCAACGGCGATTGCCTGGGATTTCCCCTCACTGGTCTTTGCGCGGCTGATGACCGGTGTCGGGCTGGGGGCGGCGTTGCCGAATCTTATCGCCCTGACGTCTGAAGCCGCGGGTCCACGTTTTCGTGGGACGGCAGTGAGCCTGATGTATTGCGGTGTTCCCATTGGCGCGGCGCTGGCGGCGACACTGGGTTTCGCGGGGGCAAACTTAGCATGGCAAACGGTGTTTTGGGTAGGTGGTGTGGTGCCGTTGATTCTGGTGCCGCTATTAATGCGCTGGCTGCCGGAGTCGGCGGTTTTCGCTGGCGAAAAACAGGCTGCGCCACCACTGCGTGCGTTATTTGCGCCAGAAACGGCAACCGCGACGCTGCTGCTGTGGTTGTGTTATTTCTTCACTCTGCTGGTGGTCTACATGTTGATCAACTGGCTACCGCTGCTTTTGGTGGAGCAAGGATTCCAGCCATCGCAGGCGGCAGGGGTGATGTTTGCCCTGCAAATGGGGGCGGCAAGCGGGACGTTAATGTTGGGCGCATTGATGGATAAGCTGCGTCCAGTAACCATGTCACTATTGATTTATAGCGGCATGTTAGCTTCGCTGCTGGCGCTTGGAACGGTGTCGTCATTTAACGGTATGTTGCTGGCGGGATTTGTCGCGGGGTTGTTTGCGACAGGTGGGCAAAGCGTTTTGTATGCCCTGGCACCATTGTTTTACAGTTCGCAGATCCGCGCAACAGGCGTGGGAACAGCCGTGGCGGTAGGGCGTCTGGGGGCTATGAGCGGTCCGTTACTGGCCGGGAAAATGCTGGCATTAGGCACTGGCACGGTCGGCGTAATGGCCGCTTCTGCACCGGGTATTCTTGTTGCTGGGTTGGCGGTGTTTATTTTGATGAGTCGGAGATCAAGAATGCAGCCGTGTGCCGATGCCTGACGCGCCTTATTAAGCAGGGGCGAAAGGGAGTTGCCCCCAATACACCCACGGCGTTTACAGGTATACTCGCTAAAAATTATTCAGCGGGTTTGGAAACAAAGATGGCAAAACTTACCTTACAAGAGCAGTTGCTCAAAGCAGGATTAGTCACCAGCAAAAAAGCGGCGAAGGTCGAGAGAACGGCGAAAAAATCGCGCGTTCAGGCGCGTGAAGCTCGGGCTGCGGTAGAAGAAAAAAAAAAGGCACAGCTTGAGCGTGATAAACAGCTTAGCGAACAGCAAAAACAAGCGGCGTTGGCGAAAGAATATAAAGCCCAGGTGAAGCAGCTCATTGAAATGAACCGAATCACCATTGCCAATGGCGATATTGGTTTTAACTTCACTGACGGCAATCTGATTAAGAAGATTTTTGTCGATAAGCTCACACAAGCGCAGTTGATTAATGGTCGTCTGGCGATTGCCCGCTTGTTGGTCGATAACAATAGCGAAGGTGAATACACCATTATTCCCGCCAGTGTTGCCGATAAAATTGCTCAGCGTGATGCCAGCAGTATTGTGTTGCACAGCGCGCTCAGTGCCGAAGAGCAGGATGAAGACGATCCGTATGCCGACTTCAAAGTGCCTGATGATTTGATGTGGTAAACATAGATAAGTCGTGCGCAGATGCCTGATGCGACGCTTTGCGCGTCTTATCAGGCCTACGGCTTACGGGCGAAGTGTAGGCCGGATAAGGCGTTCACGCCGCATCCGGCAGTCGTGCACTATTATCAACGCATATTCAGTTTATTGGCGTGGTAGGCAATATGCTCGCCAATAAAACTGGAGACAAAATAATAGCTGTGATCATAACCCTCGTGATAACGGATTAACGTCTTGATATTCATCTCCTGGCAGATCTTTTCAAGATTTGGAGTCCGCAGCTGTTCTGCGTAAAAATCATCACTCAACCCCTGATCAACCATGATTTCCGCAACGCGTTGACCTTGTGAAATAAGACTCACCGGGTCGTAATCCAACCAGGCATCTTTATTTTCAGCAAGATATGCAGCAAAGGCTTGCTGTCCCCACGGCACTTGCGATGGGGAGACAATGGGCGAAAACGCCGAGACGCTGACATATTCATCTGGGTTACGTAACGCCAGCACCAGCGCGCCCAGCCCGCCCATAGAATGACCAGAGATAGACTTTTTGGCCGTTGCCGGAAAATGATGCATCACTAAATCCGGCAGCTCGTTGCGGATATAGTCATACATTTTGTAATGTTCATTCCACGGCGCTTGCGTCGCGTTCAGGTAAAACCCGGCACCTTGCCCGAGATCGTAACGGTCAGCATCTGCGACATGACTGCCTCGCGGACTGGTGTCCGGCGCAACAACAATAATGTTGTGCTCAGCCGCGTAACGCTGCATCCCCGATTTAGTAATGAAATTCTGCTCGTTGCAAGTCAGGCCTGAAAGCCAGTACAACACCGGCAATTTTTCATTCGCGGCTTTTGGTGGGAGATAGACGCCGACATTCATTTCACATTTCAGTGATTGGGAATAATGCCGATACACATTTTGCCAGCCGCCAAAGCTGGCATGTTTTTCAATGAGTTCCATCAGTCATTATCTCACGGTTAATCCCCCGGACGGCTGCCCGGGGAGAGTATTAAGAACCCCGTCTGAAGTGGACGGGGTAAACCAGCGGGAAATCAGTAACGAATTACGGTTCGAATGGATTTGCCTTCATGCATCAGGTCGAAGGCGTCATTAATTTCATCCAGGCTCATGGTATGCGTGACAAACGGTTCCAGATCGATATCACCTTTCATCGCATCTTCAACCATGCCCGGTAACTGGGAACGACCTTTCACGCCGCCAAACGCGGAACCTTTCCATACGCGACCGGTGACCAACTGGAATGGTCGGGTGGAGATTTCCTGACCGGCACCTGCTACCCCGATGATCACCGATTGACCCCAGCCGCGGTGCGCACTTTCCAGCGCCGCACGCATCACGTTGACGTTACCGATGCATTCAAAGGTATGGTCGATACCCCATTTGTTGATATCCAGCAGGACATCTTTAATCGGTTTGTCGTAGTCATTCGGGTTAATGCAGTCGGTAGCACCGAAGCGACGCGCCAGATCGAATTTCTTCGGGTTGGTATCGATAGCGATAATCCGTCCCGCTTTCGCCTGACGCGCGCCCTGAACCACTGCCAGACCAATCGCGCCAAGACCAAATACGGCAACAGAATCACCTGGCTGGACTTTAGCTGTGTTGTGTACCGCGCCAATACCGGTGGTCACGCCACAGCCCAGCAGGCAGACGTGTTCATGGTTTGCTTCTGGATTAATTTTTGCCAGAGACACTTCCGCGACCACGGTGTATTCACTGAATGTTGAGCATCCCATGTAGTGATAAAGCGGCTGCCCGTTGTAAGAAAAACGGGTGGTGCCGTCTGGCATCAGGCCTTTACCCTGGGTTTCGCGAACCGCAACACAGAGGTTAGTTTTACCGGAACGACAGAACTCACACTCGCCGCATTCTGCGGTGTAAAGCGGGATCACATGGTCGCCAGGTTTGACGCTGGTTACGCCTTCACCGACTTCAACCACAACGCCGGCCCCTTCGTGACCGAGAACCACCGGGAATACACCTTCCGGGTCATCGCCGGAGAGGGTAAATGCGTCGGTATGGCAAACGCCGGTATGGGTGACTTTAATCAGCACTTCACCTTTTTTCGGTGGTGCAACGTCAATTTCAACGATTTCCAGCGGTTTACCGGGAGCAAATGCAACGGCAGCACGTGATTTCATCTCTCGCTCTTCCTCAATATGGTAATAGATTCAGCTATTTAAGATAGGCTCGAACCAGTTCAATAGTGTCGTCAACGGATTGGCTGACTTCGCGGCTGTAGCAGTCATTTCGGTCAAACGTTTCCCGGATATGGCTTTCAAGCACTTCTGCCATCAGCCCATTAGCCGCGCCCCGAACGGCAGCGATCTGTTGGAGTATGGCACGGCATTCGGCATCACCCTCCAGCGACCGTTCCAGAGCATCAATCTGCCCTCGAATACGACGAACTCGAGTAAGGACCTTTTTCTTCTCTTCCGGAGTACTGGGCATTTCGCACCTCATCATCTGCATGCAATATACTATAGGGGGGTATGCTATATGTCAATGCATACCCCCCTATAGTATATAACACTGGAGAATAAAATTTATCCGGTGAATGTGGTCGGAAAACAAAGAGGAAAGGGAGTGGGGCTAATCGGCAGGGAAGGCCGCCCCGGATAGCGGGCGGCAGAAGGAATCAGAATTTCCAGGTCAGATGGGCTGCAAGTTGCAGACCGTTATAATCATCGGTTGGGGTGTCGTACCACACTTTACCTGCCGTCAGCCCGAGATTAAGTTGCTCAGTCAGCGGTTGAATACGTTGCAGACTGACGCTCTTCATGCTGCCGTAGCGTGTTTCTGGCGTCCAGTCATAGGTGTAAGCACCTGTTCCGCGGCTTAGCCATAGTTGCGTATAACCAGTGCCGCGCGGGTCATTCAGACGCACGGAAATCATATTGCTATAACTACCACCTGCATCGCTGGAGTCATAATGGGTATAGCGGTAGCTGGTGATCACCGGGCCAGTATAGAGTGATACGCCGCCTTGCCAGGCATCGACTTCGACATCATCGTAATATTTAGTGTAGCGATAACCGGTCGTGAAAAGCGTTTTTGGCAACAGGGCCAGGTTAATATCCTGACGAAAATCCTGGCGGGCAAAGACCGGCGTATTATCCGCAAAGGCAATACCCGTTCGGGTTGTCAGCCAGTTATTCCATTTATACCAGACCGCACCCTGACCGCGAGTGGCATTGAAATGTTCAGTTTCATAATCACGACGCCCCTGGGAAAGATTAAAAAGCAGCGTTGCGTTTTCAACTTTCGCCACCAGTTCAGCATACGCTAAATTACGGTTGCCATGATCGCCAGAATAATCGGTAAAATCGTAGCCCGCGGTAATGGAAGTTAACCCGGCATAAGCGGGCAATGCGCTTAAAATGGCCGCTGCTAATAACGTCCGTTTTATCATTTTAATCTCCTGTACGGATAAGTTCTTGTCGGAGTGAATAAGTTCCGGTAGGTAAATTACGTTCTACAATCACGCGCGGGCCAAGTTGCGTGTTCGGGGAAATAATTCGCCCAGGCAAAATAATAACTTGTACGCCAAGGCGTGAACGCTGCCCGATATAACAACCTAATTTATCGCATCCGGTAGCGATAATTCCCTCTGGAGTTCGAACAGACACGGGCTGTTCATCCAGACGATGATTACTGGTACGTACTTGTGCGCCCAAATATGCCTGGTTTGCAACTACCGAGTCGGCAATAAAGCATTGCGGACCAATCGTTGCTTCCGCTTCAATAACCGCATTTTTAATTTCGGTGGCAAAACCAATTTTTACACCATTGCTGATTATTGTGCCAGGACGAATAAACGCATAATTACCTATCAGGCAGTTTGCGCCAATCACTACCGGACCCTGAATAACGGCACCATGACAAATACGGGTATTCGCGCCGATAACAACTTCACCTGCAGTTTCATCAATAATTACCTGGTCTGCAATCTGAATATTTTTCTCTTTAACATTAAGCTTCAGATAGTTTTTCAGTTCCTGTGACAGAAGGTTGGGAATAAGCGGTTGACGCTTCCACCAGTGCGGAATAGCGGGTGGGTTTGTCGCGCTGAGGTTCGCGTCCAGTAAAAAAGGCAATAAGTCCATAAATAATCCAGATGGCATAAGCTAATAATACATACACAACGGAAAGCGACGCTAAAGGCACCAACAACCAGCAACGATGAAACCAGGCGCTAAAAGCACCAATAACACAAACTACGCCGACCCAGATAAGCGGAAACATTGCCAACACCACACCATGCGGCCCGGTGGTGATGAATTCATTAAACCAGGTAGTGAGATAAATCCCAACGCCATAAAGCACAACCAACAGCATAGGAAATATACTGAAGATACCGAAACGGCTAAATAAAAGCCTTTTATGCAGGCGCATACAGACCGCGTAGCCCACAATCCAACGCCGCCAACGACGCCACTCCTCACGCGGGCTGTTGCATCCCTGTGGATATACGATGCAGCGATTCGCCTGCCGAATACGGTAGCCGTTTGCCACCAATGTCCAGGTGAGATCAAGGTCTTCGACTTTAGTACGATCCGAGAAACCGAACTTACGCAATACATCAGTACGGAACATCCCGCAGGCACCGCTGATAATAAACGGTGCGCCGCCCAGGAGCTGCTGTAGCGTGCGCTTCATAACAATCATCGGCAACTTTACGGTCGCGCGGATGTGCGGTAACAGCCCCGCGCCTTTCAACGCAGTAGAGGGAATGCCGCCTACGGCATCAGCACCGCGCTCAATTTCTGCCAGCATATAGCCCATTCCGTCTTGATCGGGCGGAACATAGGTGTCGGCATCACTTAAAAAAACCTGGTCGCAGGTGGCGTAATTGAGGCCATTCATCAGCGCACCACCTTTACCGGTATTTTTTTGCGTGACGGCAACAAAGCGGTCGCCCCATTTGCGTTTGACTTCCGCCATGACCGCTTCGGTATTGTCCGTGGAGCCGTCGTTAACGCAAATTACCCGGCAAAAATAAGGGTTACGCAGTAGATTATCCAGTGACTGCGCCAGACACGGGCCTTCGTTATACGCAGGTATAATGGCGTCAATACAGCCTTTGTTTTGACTGGGTTTACGTCTTAGCGTACTTAAAAACCATAGCAACATTGCTATGGACATACAGATAAATATCCAGGTTTTCATGCAATTTGCTCAAAGAATCATTTTATGAATTACAAAGCCTTCACCCAGATCGCTATTGACCTGTTGCCCGCGAAATTGTGCAACTGCACGCAGGCGATCATGACGCATATAATCACGTCGTTCCTGGCTTTTATGTTTTTTTAATGCAGCAAGTTTGACTGTGAAATATTCTTCTTTAACGGATTCAAAAACCTGAGGCATAAATGAAAGCCAGGTACTTGGGGTTTCGTAGCCGAGAATTTGCGGAATAGTTCGGCAGGCAACCATTGAAGCTTGATAAACAGCAAGATGATCCTGATGGCGGTCGGCATCATGCATGGTATATACCCGCATGATTTCAACATCAGAAGGAATTTGATTTTTAATGATGTCTTCCAGGGCGGAAATCATATCATTGAGCTGTAAATGAGCGCGGGTGTCAGCAAAATTAAGATGAATAGTTTGGTGGCACCCTAATATCTTTAGGGCGTTGCGCGATTCTTCATGGCGATCGATTATTCCATCTGTGCCAGAGTTGCCGGTAGTCATCACCACGGCTGCGATATAAATTCCTTTTTGCGCAAGACGAGCAAGCGATGCGCCACAGCCTAATTCTATATCGTCAGGATGTGCGCCAATAGCAAGGATACCCTTTCTTTTATTTGCCGAAGAAAGGAGGGCTGAATCTAAAACCTTATCCACTTAATGACACTCCATTTTATTTATTATACTACAAGCACAACGATGCACTCAGAGACGTAATCTCTGGCGCAGCCAGATGTTAATTTATAAATGTTAAATGTTGCTAATAACTGAAAAGCAAGGGCTTTCAGACCCGCGGGTTCGACTGGGTAATGTTTCTATGCAATTCATATGTTAAGTGTTTGTATGTTTGGTATGTATAGTTATTTTGTTTTATACATTGTATTTAGATGTGATTTAGTTTGTCAATTAATTGCATTTAAAAAATATGTTCTGTGAACAAGCATTGTTTATATACATTATGTGAATGTAATATGCGAGTGATTGAGAATGATACAGTGATATATACAATGCGAATATAATAGTTTTATTATATGTATTGATATTGATAGAAATAATGAAGTAATAAATCTCGTAATGTGGTTGTTTATGCATCACTAAAATGAAGTGTAGTAATTTTCCCAATTGTTAGAACGGAGTAATTGCATATTTAATCTTTCCTTAGCCGTTTTTTTGCTAAGAATAAAATCATCTGTGCGATAACGACTAATTCTTTTAATGAATGTTTTTATTCCTGAATACTGCTCCCATAACAAGACAGGGGAGCAGACAATCATGGCAATTTCATCGCGAAACACACTTCTTGCCGCACTGGCATTCATCGCTTTTCAGGCACAGGCGGTGAACGTCACCGTGGCGTATCAAACCTCAGCCGAACCGGCGAAAGTGGCTCAGGCCGACAACACCTTTGCTAAAGAAAGCGGAGCAACCGTGGACTGGCGTAAGTTTGACAGCGGAGCCAGCATCGTGCGGGCGCTGGCTTCTGGCGACGTGCAAATCGGCAACCTTGGTTCCAGCCCGTTAGCGGTTGCAGCCAGCCAACAGGTGCCGATTGAAGTCTTCTTGCTGGCGTCAAAACTGGGTAACTCAGAAGCGCTGGTGGTAAAGAAAACTATCAGCAAACCGGAAGATCTGATTGGCAAACGCATCGCCGTACCGTTTATCTCTACCACCCACTACAGCCTGCTGGCAGCGCTGAAACACTGGGGCATTAAACCCGGGCAAGTGGAGATTGTGAACCTGCAGCCGCCCGCGATTATCGCTGCATGGCAGCGGGGAGATATTGATGGTGCTTATGTCTGGGCACCGGCGGTTAACGCCCTGGAAAAAGACGGCAAAGTGCTGACCGATTCTGAACAGGTCGGGCAGTGGGGTGCGCCAACGCTGGACGTCTGGGTGGTGCGCAAAGATTTTGCCGAGAAACATCCTGAGGTGGTGAAAGCGTTCGCCAAAAGCGCCATCGATGCTCAGCAACCGTACATTGCTAACCCAGACGCGTGGCTGAAACAGCCGGAAAACATCAGCAAACTGGCGCGGTTAAGCGGCGTGCCTGAAGGTGACGTTCCGGGGCTGGTGAAGGGGAATACCTATCTGACGCCGCAGCAACAAACGGCAGAACTGACCGGACCGGTGAACAAAGCGATCATCGACACCGCGCAGTTTTTGAAAGAGCAGGGCAAGGTCCCGGCTGTAGCGAATGATTACAGCCAGTACGTTACCTCGCGCTTCGTGCAATAAAAGGAGGCGCAGATGCTGCAAATCTCTCATCTTTACGCCAATTATGGCGGCAAACCGGCACTGGAAGATATCAACCTGACGCTGGAAAGCGGTGAGCTACTGGTGGTGCTGGGGCCGTCCGGCTGCGGTAAAACCACCCTGCTGAATCTGATTGCCGGTTTTGTGCCTTATCAGCACGGCAGCATTCAACTGGCGGGTAAGCGTATTGAGGGGCCGGGAGCAGAGCGCGGCGTGGTTTTTCAGAATGAAGGGCTGCTACCGTGGCGCAATGTCCAGAACAACGTGGCGTTCGGCCTGCAACTGGCAGGTATAGAGAAAATGCAGCGACTGGAAATCGCGCACCAGATGCTGAAAAAAGTGGGGCTGGAAGGAGCAGAAAAACGCTACATCTGGCAGCTCTCCGGCGGTCAACGTCAGCGGGTGGGCATTGCTCGCGCGCTGGCGGCAAATCCCCAGCTGTTATTACTCGACGAACCGTTTGGTGCGCTGGATGCCTTCACCCGCGACCAGATGCAAACCCTGCTGCTGAAACTCTGGCAGGAGACGGGCAAGCAGGTGCTGTTGATTACCCACGATATAGAAGAAGCGGTGTTTATGGCGACTGAACTGGTTCTGCTTTCACCCGGCCCTGGCCGCGTGCTGGAGCGGCTGCCGCTCAACTTTGCTCGCCGCTTTGTTGCGGGAGAGTCGAGCCGCAGCATCAAGTCCGATCCACAATTCATCGCCATGCGCGAATATGTTTTAAGCCGCGTATTTGAGCAGCGGGAGGCGTTCTCATGAGTGTGCTCATTAATGAAAAACTGCATTCGCATCGGCTGAAATGGCGCTGGCCGCTCTCGCGTCAGGTGACCTTAAGCATTGGCACGTTAGCGGTTTTGCTCACTGTATGGTGGGCAGTCGCAGCGCTGCAACTGATTAGCCCGCTGTTTTTGCCGCCACCGCAACAGGTACTGGCAAAACTGCTCACCATTGCCGGGCCGCAGGGATTTATGGACGCCACGCTGTGGCAGCATCTGGCCGCCAGCCTGACGCGCATTGTGCTGGCGCTACTCGCGGCGGTGGTAATCGGTATTCCGGTCGGGATCGCCATGGGGCTAAGCCCGACGGTGCGCGGCATTCTGGATCCGGTAATCGAACTTTATCGTCCGGTGCCGCCGCTGGCTTATTTGCCGCTGATGGTGATCTGGTTTGGTATTGGTGAAACCTCGAAGATCTTACTGATCTATTTAGCGATTTTTGCACCGGTGGCGATGTCGGCGCTGGCGGGGGTGAAAAGCGCGCAGCAGGTTCGCATTCGTGCCGCCCAGTCGCTGGGTGCCAGCCGTGCGCAGGTGCTGTGGTTTGTCATTTTGCCCGGCGCGCTGCCGGAAATCCTCACCGGATTACGCATTGGTCTGGGTGTGGGCTGGTCTACGCTGGTAGCGGCGGAGCTGATTGCCGCGACGCGCGGTTTAGGATTTATGGTTCAGTCAGCGGGTGAATTTCTCGCGACTGACGTGGTGCTGGCGGGGATCGCGGTGATTGCGATTATCGCCTTTCTTTTAGAACTGGGTTTGCGCGCGTTACAGCGCCGTCTGACGCCCTGGCATGGAGAAGTACAATGAGTGAACGTCTGAGCATTACCCCGCTGGGGCCGTATATCGGCGCACAAATTTCGGGTGCCGACCTGACGCGCCCG
The DNA here is from genome assembly GCF_019375075.1 of Escherichia sp. XD33. NCBI lineage: Bacteria > Pseudomonadati > Pseudomonadota > Gammaproteobacteria > Enterobacterales > Enterobacteriaceae > Escherichia > Escherichia sp. XD33. The sequence goes on along the minus strand of NZ_JAENDM010000056.1, from coordinate 3,510 downwards.
TTAAGCGATAATCAGTTTGAACAGCTTTACCATGCGGTGCTGCGCCATCAGGTGGTGTTTCTGCGCGATCAAACTATTACGCCGCAGCAGCAACGCGCGCTGGCCCAGCGTTTTGGCGAACTGCATATTCACCCTGTTTACCCTCATGCCGAAGGGGTTGACGAGATCATCGTGCTGGATACCCATAACGATAATCCGCCGGATAACGACAACTGGCATACCGATGTGACATTTATTGAAACGCCACCCGCAGGGGCGATTCTGGCAGCTAAAGAGTTACCTTCGACCGGCGGTGATACGCTCTGGACCAGCGGTATTGCGGCCTATGAGGCGCTCTCTGTTCCCTTCCGCCAGCTGCTGAGCGGGCTGCGTGCGGAGCATGATTTCCGTAAATCGTTCCCGGAATACAAATACCGCAAAACCGAGGAGGAACATCAACGCTGGCGCGAGGCGGTCGCGAAAAATCCTCCGTTGCTACATCCGGTGGTGCGAACGCATCCGGTGAGCGGTAAACAGGCGCTGTTTGTGAATGAAGGCTTTACTACGCGAATTGTCGATGTCAGCGAGAAAGAGAGCGAAGCCTTGTTAGGCTTTTTATTCGCCCATATCACTAAACCGGAGTTTCAGGTGCGTTGGCGCTGGCAACCGAATGATATTGCGATTTGGGATAACCGCGTGACTCAGCACTATGCCAATGCCGATTACCTGCCACAGCGGCGGATTATGCATCGGGCGACGATCCTTGGGGATAAACCGTTTTATCGGGCGGGGTGATACGAGTGCGGACGGTTCCCTCGCCCCCTTGGGGAGAGGGTTAGGGTGAGGGGGCGTTCACCGTACTTTCAACAGGTTAACTCCCCCTTTCTGAGAGGAAAAAAATTAACGCAGAATCTTCTTCTCAGCCAAATCCAGCGCAAAGTAGCTGAAAATCAGATCCGCACCCGCACGCTTAATCGAACCTAAGCTTTCGAGCACGACTTTCTCTTCATCTATAGCACCCGCCAGCGCGGCGAACTTAATCATCGCGTACTCACCGCTCACCTGATACGCGCCAATCGGCAATTCAGTACGTTCACGCAGCTCACGCACGATGTCGAGGTATGCTCCAGCAGGTTTAACCATCAGGCAGTCTGCGCCCTGGGCTTCATCCAGCAGTGATTCACGAATCGCCTCGCGACGGTTCATTGGGTTCATCTGATAGCTTTTGCGGTCGCCTTTTAATGCGCTTCCGGCAGCTTCACGGAACGGACCATAAAAGGAAGAGGCGAACTTGGTCGAATACGACATAATCGCCGTATCTTTAAAGCCTGCAGCGTCCAGCGCCTGGCGAATAGCCTGTACCTGGCCATCCATCGCGGCGGAAGGGGCGATGAAGTCTGCGCCTGCAGCAGCTGCAACCACGGCTTGCTTGCCTAAATTTTCCAGAGTCGCGTCGTTGTCGACGCCATGCTCGCACAGCACACCGCAGTGACCGTGAGAAGTGTATTCACAGAAGCAGGTGTCTGACATGACGATCATTTCTGGCACGGTCTGCTTGCAGATGCGCGACATACGCGCCACCAGTCCATCTTCCCGCCAGGCATCGCTGCCGGTTTCATCGGTATGGTGAGAGATGCCAAAAGTCATCACGGAACGAATACCGGCGTTGGCGATGCGTTCAATTTCGCGTGCCAGATGTTTCTCTGGAATGCGCATCACGCCTGGCATGGCTTCAACGGCTTTGTAGTCGTCAATTTCTTCTTCAACAAAGATCGGCAACACCAGGTCGTTAAGGCTAAGTGTTGTCTCTTCAAACATAGCGCGCAGCGCAGGAGATTTGCGCAGGCGACGAGGGCGTTGGATTAAGTCTGTCATGGTCTGCCTGATGTTTGTGGAATTAAGGTGCACAGTATACCTGAAGCGGGGCAGGAGTGTTTTACGAAAGTTGTCGCGATGTTGACAAGAAGAGAATGGAAGAGATGCCAGGACATCTTTGTAATAGAAATAGCAATAATTTCATATTCACTGAAAATATTTTTAATCTTTATTTATAGTTCTTGGTTATTATTTTTGGAGTTTGGTTGTCCTGCTATAAATTGAATAATTAAAACTTTGTTGCATATTGATAGGATATTTATCTGGTTTGTGCCTGTGATATTTGTGACGCGTATGTATCAAAAATAACATCATCTGCAACATGTTGAAATATCGTCCTTTTATCAATTTGATGCGTGTTTTTCTCCATAAATTATATATGTCCATATTCGGACTTAGGGGAAAGAATAATTGAACCATTCGTCTGTAACGCAGCATAATCATTAGCGCGAAACATAATATGTTTTCTATGCATTGATAATTGATGGATCAACTTATTACGTCCCTGAGGAGGGATGACAAATGCACTCCTGGAAAAAGAAACTTGTAGTATCACAATTAGCATTGGCTTGCACTCTGGCTATCACCTCTCAGGCTAATGCAGCGACCAACGATATTTCTGGTCAAACTTACAATACTTTCCATCACTACAACGACGCCACCTATGCTGATGACGTTTACTATGATGGTTATGTAGGCTGGAACAACTATGCCGCTGATAGTTATTACAACGGCGATATCTACCCGGTCATTAATAACGCTACTGTTAACGGCGTGATTTCTACCTACTATCTGGACGACGGTATTTCTACCAATACCAACGCCAATAGTCTGACAATCAAAAACAGCACTATTCACGGTATGATTTATTCCGAGTGCATGACAACTGATTGTGCTGAACGTGCGAATGATTATTACCATGACCGTCTGGCGCTGACTGTTGATAATTCAACGATCGACGACAACTACGAACACTACACATATAACGGCACTTACAATAATGCCGCTGATACTCATGTTGTAAACGTATATAACATTGGTACTGCTATTACTCTGGATCAGGAAGTTGATCTGTCCATCACTAATAACTCTCACGTAGCGGGTATTACGCTGACTCAGGGTTATGAGTGGGAAGATATTGACGACAACACTGTCAGCACTGGCGTAAACAGCAGCGAAGTGTTTAATAACACCATCACTGTTAAAGATTCTACCGTGACCTCTGGTTCATGGACTGATGAAGGTACTACTGGTTGGTTCGGTAATACAGGTAATGCCAGCGATTACAATGGTAAAGGTTGGAACGCTGACGATATCGCATTAGCCGTTATTGCACATCCTGCTGCTGATAACTCAATGCAAACCACTGCAACATTCGATAATTCCACACTGATGGGCGATGTATTCTTCTCAAGTAACTTTGATGAGAACTTCTTCCCGCATGGTCGTGATAGCTATCGTGATGCTGACGGTGATGTAGATACTAACGGTTGGGATGGTACTGATCGCCTGGATCTGACCCTGAACAATGGCAGCATGATCCTACCCACGTAATATGGACACAGGCCTAAGCGAGGTTCTTGTTTTCAAATTGTTCCGGACTGAGGCCGCCACACCAACTGTGCCGCCGCCACCGATTGTAATCACATTCGATAT
>NZ_JAENDM010000055.1:0-24715 GCF_019375075.1 Escherichia sp. XD33 | reverse complement strand
AGGTGCGCCAATATCCGTCATCCGCCAATACATTGAACAACAGCAAACACCTGGTCAGGTGGAAAACCACGCCTTATATCCCTGCCCTGAAGGACGGGGTTTTACGGCGCACCGGATAAAAAGCGCCATCTAACGATGGCGCGTCTGGAACTACTTTTTGTTAACGTCAAACATGGTGGCATCGGTCGCCATGTCATCAATAACTTGTTTAATATTTTCGAAAGCCATTGGCGTACTTTCGTTATTCAGGTCTTTACCTTCGCCCTGACGAACGACTTTGATAACCGGTTTATTAGTCGCTGCATCAATCAGCTCACCTTCAAAATAGAGGCGAGTATCCATGGTACGGTGGCCTGTAGCCATTTGCGTCCCCGCAACCACTAATGCAACAGGAACCACTTCATAGAATTGCAGCCCTTCTTTGCTGGTATCTACACCGGTAATGGCCCCACGGAAAATCAGACTACGCGGCCCAGCGGTGGTAACCAGTGGTTTACGCTGCGCTATCGCTTCTTTCATTTCGGTGTTGGTATAGTTCAAAATTTTATCCAGAACTTTCTGCCCTACCTGGGTCGACGGTTTCGGTACCGGATAATAAGTGATTGGGTTCCAGACGATGCTGTCATATTTGCTTTGATCAAAACTCGGGTCTACCCAACGTAAAACAGGTTTACCTGTAGCCGAGGTTGTTTCTTTTAAATCAGAGTAATTGTTTAAAAAACCAGAATATTTATCTGGCTGGGTGATTTTAGAGGCACAACCAGACAGAGCCAATAAGCCGCATAAAGCTGCAACTTTCGCAAATGATGTGGTACGCATGAATAGTTTCCTGAGATGATTATATTACTTTCTAAGTTATAGCAAAAAGCGCCGCTTCGTGTTGTGGCAAAAAAAGTGTTGGTGAAAATAAATTTTTCAGCCCCTTTTCAGACGACATAGTCAATGCCGAAAAAGGGGCTAAGTCAATCATCAGTACTTAAATTTCAGTAAGTTAAGCTGCTAAAAACTTCGACTACTGTGATTAATTTCACATCCCTTCGATAAAAAATATGCTTACCGAAAAGAAGAACAGTAAATCATCTCAGCGTGGGGAATTTTCACGCGTTTTGTGCTTACCGGGTCATTTTTTACGTGCCAGCATCGTGGCGAAACGCAGTTTAATACGATTACCGTTGGCGTCGGTGCGGTGCAGCTCGCCGACGTCTTCATTGTATTTCACCCTCTCCCAGCCTTCGTAATATCGACGTAATTCTCCCTCTTTGAAGGCAAACGGGAAGCCGACGGTACATGGATAATCAGCGGTATCCATCGCCGCCACAATCAGGTTGTAACCACCAGGTTTAGTGCAACGTTGCATATTGGCAATCAACCCGGGGATGGTTTTAGCCTCAAGGAACATCAGCACCACAGTCGAAAGAATAAAATCGTACTGTCTATCAAATGTGAGGTTATTCAGATCAACGACTCGGGTGTGTAAATTATCCAGATTTTCAATGGATTTAATGCGCTCGACGTTGGCGATACTCATGGCATTTTTATCCCATGCGTCAACATCATAACCATTGGCTGCCAGGTAAAGACTGTTACGACCATTGCCACAGCCCAGATCCAGCGTTTTACCCGGTTTAACCACTTTCACCGCTTCCAGTACTTCAGAGTGTGTGCGGGTTAATTCATATTTATCAGTAAAATAGTTTTCGTCACGAATGATCATTCTTTGTCCTCTGCTTTCATTAAAACGGCGCGCTCGGTTCTGACTAACAATTTTCCCTGCATCAGAAGCGCAAAAGTACGGATGAGCAGTATTGCAATAATAAAATTGGTAAAGATAAACAGCGGCACCGCCAGCGTATGGAAAAATCCATTATCGCTGCCACTCCCCAGATGCAAACCGGTGGTTGCCAGTGCAGATACGCCGAACGAGAAACTCCAGAATGAAGCATTAAATGGCTGGGAGAGATACCATGGCATCAGACGTAGCATAAACAGCAGTTGCAGCAGTCCATAACCGAAAAGCATTTTCGCCAGCGTGTCACCCTCGCCGCCGTTGACGCTCAGCCAGGCACTACAAGCCACCAGCGCAGGAGCGAGCTGAATGCCGAGTGATGTCCGCAGTGCCGTGGGTAATTCTCCCGAACTGCGCAGACGCTGCAAGATCACCGGTTCAAGGCTTAGCCATGAGAAAACGCCTGCGCCTAAAAACACCAGACCGGCGTCGGTGTAGCCCAACGCACCACAGGCCATTGCGCTGATAAAGTTGTTGGCAACTGTCGGCAGATACAGTCCAGGCGTGGTAGCTTCTTCAGGGTGAGATCCACGCCATAATCCCGCAGTTTGCCAGGCGGCATAAGCCAACTGAACCACGACACCAAAACTGAACAGGCACACCGCCAGTGGGCGAAACCACGGAACAAAACCAATCGCCACCAGCATCGTCGTTGCCGGAAACAAACTCACAAAACTGCTCAGCACTGGATGGCGCACTTCCGCCAGCACGCTATGCGGAAAGCGTATGAGTCGGGTAATAAATGCGCTAGTTAATAATCCCCAGATGATCATCGCCAGAATCACCAGCCCATCCCCTAACCAGTGGCTGACCTGCCAAACCTGGCTGGCATAGCGCCAGGCAAATCCCATCCCTATCGTCCCCAACACAATACCAAAGTAGCCTGCCGGCAAATTGAGCACTTTATCGCTCTGCATCTTCTTACTCATTTTGTTTAATTTATAAAGTATATTTGAAATACATTTTATGGAATTTTCTCGAGCATAGCCAGAGCCGCAGAATTTGCTACGGTTATAGTAAGTCACCTGTGGGAAAACGCTATGCGCAAATATCGTCTAAGTGAAGAACAGCGAGCCTTTAGTTATCAGGAAGATGGCACTAAAAAAAATGTGTTATTACGGCAGATTATCGCCATTAGCGATTTTAACGATGTGATAGCAGGAACCGCTGGCGGCTGGATCGATCGCGAAACGGTGTTAGCACAGGAAGGAAATTGCTGGATTTACGACCAGAATGCTATTGCGTTCGGCGGAACGGTGATTTCCGGTAATACGCGTATCACCGGCACCAGCGTGCTGTGGGGAGAGGTTTACGCAACGGATAACGTCTGGATCGATAATAGTGAAATCAGCCAGAGTGCACATATAAGTGACAGTGTCACCATTCGTGGCTCATTAGTTTGCGGTCAATGTAGAATATTTGGTCACGCCTTAATTGATCAACATTCTATGATCGTCGCCGCACAAGGCTTAACGCCCGACCATCAACTCCTGCTACAAATTTATGATCGCGCAAGGGTTAGCGCCTCGCGTATTGTCCACCAGGCACAAATTTATGGCGATGCCGTCGTCCGGTATGCTTTTATTGAACATCGCGCCGAAGTTTTTGATTTTGCCAGTGTTGAAGGTAATGAAGAGAACAACGTATGGCTATGCGATTGCGCTAAAGTCTACGGTCACGCGCAGGTGAAAGCTGGCATAGAAGAAGATGCCATTCCGACGATTCATTACAGTTCGCAGGTGGCGGAATATGCCATTGTGGAAGGTAATTGTGTGTTAAAACATCATGTCTTGGTTGGCGGAAATGCCGTGGTACGTGGTGGACCGATTCTGCTCGACGAGCACGTTGTCATACAAGGTGAGAGCCGTATTACAGGTGCGGTGATAATTGAAAACCATGTGGAGTTAACCGACCACGCCGTCGTTGAAGCCTTTGATGGCGACACGGTTCATGTCCGTGGTCCAAAAGTCATTAACGGCGAGGAGCGCATTACGCGAACGCCGCTGGCAGGGTTATTGTGAATCGATAATACGCGCGTATAAGTTCACATCATCATAGGCATCATTCAGGAACTCAGCCTGTTTAAGGCAACCTTCAAGGATAAAACCATTGCGCAAAGCGACCTGATTGCTTTGCGGATTGTCCACCCGACATTTGATCACAAAGCGTCTAAGTTCACCAGACTGGGCGTAATGATGAATCAGTGCCTGCAGCGCCTGAGAAATGATCCCCTGTCCCTGATGAGATTCGTCCAGCCAGTAGCCGATTTCAGCGGTTTTATTCAGTGGTTCAATTCGATTAAACGAGATAACGCCGATAAGTTCATCTTCTTTGAAAATCATGAACATTTTGGCATAGCCGCGTTGATGCAACATCACATTACCCTGCACCGTTTTTCGCGTGTCCTCTTCACTCTGAACAAACTGCGGCCAGTTTAGCGACTGCTGTAACCAGGTTTTATTTTTACAGATTAACTGATAAAGAGGAGTGACGTGATTTTCTGCAACAGCATGTAATTCAAGTGATTCACTTACTTTTATCGTTTCGGTCATCTTATCTCCAGTCAATCCATGCAGTTGTTAAAAAAGCCGCCTGGCTGGCGGCTTAGGAAAGTTTACACCTCTTTGACGCTCTCCTGCTGCAGGATTTTGAGCATCTCATCTTTTAACTGTAGCTTTTGTTTTTTCATGCGGACCACTTCCGCATTGTACCCTCGACCGTCGGAACCTTCCTTTCTGGCAATTTCATGATCAAGTTTATTGTGTTTATCGAACAAGGACATAAAGCGAGGATTTTCGTTTTTCAGACGGGATATTAAATCTCGGTATTCTGGAAACATACGCACTCCCTGTTAGTGGCTGACAAGGTGTATCTGAAATACACACCATCAGATTACTCATTTAACTTAGGGAAAAATGCGAGCGGGATCGTGTTTAACCAGACGGCACCTCCCGTAGAAGGTGCCGAAGAAAAAACGATTAACTCATCACACGGTCGTCAACATACTGACGTTTATCCGGCGCTGGCGGGAAATACTGATACAGCCATGTTTCACTGATAGCGTCCCCCTGACAACGCAGATACATCCGCATATCGACCGGATCAGTGGAGTCCGAAGTCGGATACCAGTCAAACTGAATACGATAACCATCAATGGGTTCAATATAGAGAATTTCGATTTGCTTCGCTTCCCCACTGGAAAGCGTAATCACCGGCTCAATGCCTTTTGGCGCGGCAGCTTTCAGATCACCACCAACGAAATCGACGGCAAAACGACGCGCCCATTTTTCGGGATAATGTTCACCTGGTGCCCAGCCTTCCGGGAAACCGCCCATGCCGGTACGCGTCGCCATAACGCGCGCTAATGGGCAATGAACAGGCGGTTGCGCACTCCAGTACAGACGATACTGGAATGCAAACTCATCACCCGCTTTTACAGCTTTTTCTGGCTGCCAGAAGCAGACAATGTTATCCAGCGTTTCGCCCGTTGTTGGGATTTCCATCAGGCCGATGGTGCCCTTACCCCACTTGTTACGCGGCTCCACCCACAGACTTGGGCGTTTGTTATACCAGCCCATAATGTCCTGATAATGGGAGAAATCACGATCCAGTTGCAATAAACCAAACCCTTTCGGGTTGTTGTCGGTGTAAGCATTGAACTGCAATTTTTGTGGATTATTCAGCGGACGGCAAATCCACTCGCCGTTGCCCCGCCACATGGACAGACGATCAGAGTCATGAATTTGCGGATGAATTGTATCGCACATCCGACGTTCATTAGTACCGCAGCTGAACATGCTGGTCATCGGCGCAATGCCCAGCTGTTTAATGTCTTTGCGCGCATACAGGTGATTTTCCACATCCATAATCACCTGACTTTTCTCACAATGGATAGTGAACTTATAGGCACCAGTAATGCTGGCGCTATCGAGCAACGCATAAACGGTAAAGGTAGTTGCCCCCGGTTTTACCGTATCAAACCAGAAGGCGGTAAAGTCGGGGAACTCTTCTTTACTGTCGGTGTAAGTGTCGATCGCCAGGCCGCGGGCCGACAAACCGTATTGATATGTATCATCAACGGCGCGGAAATAACTCGCGCCGAGAAATGATACTACATCACGGCGCGCCAGTTCGGGGGCTTTAAACACGCGAAAACCAGCAAAGCCGAGATCGCTTTGCCCTTCTAATTGTTTGGTATCAACACCTGCATCGTTGTATTTGAACAACTCCGGGCGAAAGTGAATTTCACGCGCCAGATGTGTTGCTGGATCTACAGAAAACATACGAACGCGGCGACGGAATCCCATTCCCATATGGAAGAACTGAGCGTCCAGTTGACGGTTCTCAACGTTATGCCAGAGCGATTTTTCGGCGTCGTATTGAATACTGTTATAAGCCTGCGGCGTCATTGTCGCCAGCGTGTCAGGTAACGGACGAGGCGCACCACGCCACGCTGTTTGCGCTAAGTCGTGCGCCATTGACTGTAGAATGGAGAAGTCAAAACGCTGGGTTTGCCCGTCGGCAATATCAGAATCTGCCGCGAATGCCGCCTGAGAAAAAAGAGAAGCAATGCCGCTGGTACCGCACACGGCGGCCATAGCCATTGAACCTTTAATAAATCGTCTACGATCCATACCTGAAAGTGAGTCCTTCTGGTGTTGTGAATGGTCCCGCGCTGGTCGTTTTCAGCGGCAAGAAAGTGCTTATTTATGACCGCTCACTCTAGACAATATTTATTAATAATCCAATTGTTGAACTGAGAGAATATGCATAAATCGGCATTTTTTTTATGTCGATGGGATGAGCCTGATTCGTTTGTAAAATCAGGCAAATTTTTGCAAAGGCGGATGGTCAGATTTTAAAGCAAACCACAGCGACGTTTACTGCGTTCTTCCGCTTCCTGGTAAAGCTGGAACTCATCCAAAACCGGACAACCCAACGCCTGCTCAAATGCTTCGCGACTGGCATTACCGTGACTGCGTGTCTGCGTTTCATTACCCAGATTTGACTGGAAGATCCCCGCCGCGCTAACGGGCAAGAAATCTTCATAGGTGATGGGTTGCGCCACTACCCAACCACGTTCAATTAAGGGCTGTGGATCGTCTCCAGGATGAATCGCCTGACGATGCGCCTCACCCGAAGGCGTCAGACGGTACCGGAACCATGCCAACCCTTGCTGACGCATTAAAAACTCACTGTCAGGAAAAGTGCGGAAGGTTTCCTGTAAATGCATTTGGTGAGTGAGATTATCCTGCCCGGTTCCAGCGTTACGCAGAAGATCATCATACAGTTGTCGCCCTTTCGGCGTTAATGCCACGCCACGCTGCTCAATTTCACCAAAGCGCGCGGTATGCGTGCCCTGTTTCTGCCCCGCAAACAACACCGTCTCTTCCAGTGCTTTAAAGCTGGTCTGGCGTAGTAAAATCGGTACCTCGCGGCGCGGCGGCCCCTCGATGAGAATTTTGGGTTCAATTCCGCATTCAGGCATCATCGACTGCACCCGGTCAATATCCAGCGTACGTGGCGTCAGGTGGTTGATATGGCATCCAGGAAAACAGACCACATCAGCAATCAACCGATGTTCGTTGTGCAATGCGCGATAGGTTTCTTCATCTACCGTTGCTGACTGGTGCCAGCGAAACGTTTCCAGGGCTTCCTGCACAAACTCCTGTGCCTGTGTTTCGTTAAAACCGCCCTGCTGCTCATATTCCTCTAACAGTTGTCGACAACGTGGGGTGAAGATATCGCGCTGACGCAGAATCTCCGCCGCTTTCTGGCGCAAAATTTCGTTCTCGATAAGCTCAAGGCGGAGTAAGGAGGTAAAAACGCGGAAGGGATTACGCGCCAGAGAAGCATCATCAATGGGCCGAAATGCTGTCGAATGTACCGGCACCCCTGCCTGCGAGAGATCGTAATAGCTCACCGGGTACATCCCCATAATGGCAAACATCCGCCGAAGAGTAGCAAGCTCTTGTGCAGTCCCAACGCGAATCGCCCCATGACGTTCAACATTCAGTCGCGCCAGCTCGTCTGCATTTACCATTTTTTCGTGCAGTTGAGGATTGTTTTCCAGCACAGCCAGATTCACATCAGCTACCAGTTCCAGCAGCGTGCCATATTGCGGAACTTCTTGCTGGTACATGGCTGACATTGCCTGCGAAAACTGTTCCCGAATCTCATCCGCCGTGATGCTGTTCGCCATAGTGTCTGCCTCCAGTGGTCAGTAATCTGGAGTGTAGGTAACCGCATTCACTCTTGCGGGAAGAATTTACAAACTGTGATCTCGCCGCGAAAACATCAATATTATCCATTTTGCTGTAACATAATTGCTTTAATTGTTAATAATATTTTGCAATCAAGTTATCATAATCAAACAACTTCACTTGTCAGCGACACCGCTTCGTTTTTAACATCGCTTATGGAAAAAAATAGTCTGTTTAGTCAGCGCATCCGTTTGCGCCACCTTCATACATTCGTAGCTGTCGCACAACAAGGAACTTTGGGGCGCGCGGCTGAAACCCTTAATTTGAGTCAACCTGCGCTCTCTAAGACATTGAATGAACTGGAGCAGCTGACTGGCGCTCGCTTGTTTGAGCGTGGTCGTCAGGGGGCGCAACTTACCTTACCCGGCGAACAATTTTTAACGCATGCAGTCAGAGTTCTTGACGCCATCAACACTGCCGGACGGTCGCTTCATCGTAAAGAAGGTCTTAATAATGATGTCGTCAGGGTTGGTGCACTACCTACTGCGGCACTGGGGATATTACCTTCGGTTATAGGTCAGTTTCATCAGCAACAAAAAGAGACGACCTTGCAAGTTGCGACAATGAGTAACCCTATGATTCTGGCGGGTTTAAAAACCGGGGAAATCGATATCGGCATTGGTCGGATGTCAGATCCTGAACTGATGACCGGGCTTAATTACGAACTGCTGTTTCTTGAATCGTTGAAGCTGGTTGTCCGCCCTAATCACCCGCTACTTCAGGAGAACGTAACGCTAAGCCGGGTGCTGGAATGGCCGGTCGTTGTATCACCAGAAGGCACTGCGCCACGCCAGCATTCAGATGCATTAGTGCAGAGCCAGGGCTGTAAAATTCCTTCGGGTTGTATCGAAACGCTGTCTGCTTCGCTATCTCGTCAACTTACGGTTGAATACGATTACGTGTGGTTTGTCCCTTCTGGCGCTGTAAAAGACGACCTGCGTCATGCCACGCTGGTGGCCCTGCCTGTTCCGGGACATGGTGCAGGCGAACCGATTGGAATACTGACCCGCGTAGATGCGACGTTCTCTTCTGGTTGCCAGTTGATGATTAACGCTATTCGAAAATCAATGCCGTTCTGAAAGGTGAAGGGATCTGTCGATCCCTCCTTGAACATTTTCACACCGTAGCGAAACTAACTGGTTCACCCGCTCCGCGAGGTTCTGCCGACACAGAATGTTTGTGCAGACGGAATACATCCACCGCCTCAGTTAATCGTGCCGTCTGTTCTTCAAGGGACACCGCCGCCGCTGAGGCCTCTTCTACCAGAGAAGCATTCTGTTGCGTCACCTTATCCATTTCAGAAATCGCCTGGCTAACCTGCGTTATGCCTCTGCTTTGTTCATCCGAGGCGGCGGCGATTTCCTGCATGATATGTGTGACACTCGCGACGGCATCAACAATAGTGCTCATGGTTTTCCCGGCCGTTGCCACCTCATCCGACCCCAGGTCAATTAACCTGACTGATTCACTGATCAAGCCTTCAATCTCTTTCGCCGCCTGAGCGCTGCGACTTGCGAGTGTCCGTACTTCGCTGGCGACAACGGCAAATCCACGCCCTTGCTCACCCGCTCGCGCGGCTTCAACGGCAGCATTCAGTGCCAGAATATTCGTCTGGAAAGCAATACTGTTGATGACGGCGGTGATCTCAGGAATTTTCTTCGAACTCGTGGAGATAGCGCCCATCGTTTTTACTACACCGGAAACCGTCTGCCCGCCATCGCTGGCTTTAATAGAAGCCTCTTGCGCCAGTTTGCTGGCATGATGCGCGTTATCCGCATTCTGTTTCACCGTCGCAGTGAGTTGCTCCATGCTGGCGGCAGTTTGTTCGATAGCCGCCGCTTGTTCTTCGGTGCGAGATGACAGGTCCGCATTGCCAGCTGAAATTTCGCTGGTGCCATGATAAATCTCTTCCGCGCCCTGTCGAACAGTCCCTACTGTCATCCCCAGTGAATGCTGCATTTGCTGTAAATGACGACTTAAGCGACCGATTTCATTACGACCCGCCGGTTCATCATTCATCGTCAGATCGCCACTGGCGATTTTTTCAATCCGTTGTGCGGCATGTTGCAGTGGACGAATGACGATCCGACGTAGCACCATAAATGTTATCAGCGTCATGACCAGGGCAAGCACAAACGCGCCAATCATGAACATCCCACCCAGGCGGGTGCGCTGATGGGCCAGTTCCGCCAGTTGGTTGGCTCTGGTGCTACGTATCTTAACGGCTTTGTTCAAAATATCGGTATAAGCATTATCCAGCGGTCGGATCTGCTCACTTTCATGATTGATAATCGCTTCAAACATGCCATTTTTGGCATATTTCAACATAGGTTGCATACCCGTGATATAAGCCTGAAAGCGTTGATTTAATTCAGTGTCGAGGGCTTCATCAGCAGGTGTTTTCACCGGTCGATTCTGATAAGCACGATAACCTTGCTGCGACTGTTTAATCTCCGATTCGGCTTGCGCAATATTTCGCTTCATTGCTTCCATTTCCGCAATACGACTCGCAGCCCCGGCCTGAATCATATTGATCCGGGCTGAACGCAAAAAATCTGAACTGTTCGCTAACCCGGTCCGAATCTCAATCTCCGCAGTAACATCACGCTGATCGCGATCGGCCTGCCAGAGGAAATAGCCAGCCAGAGCAGAACTTAATGCGAATAGAACTAAGATACCGCCAAGAATGCAGGCAAATAACGGAACCAGCCTGATGTGATGCAAAAAACCTAATCGATGTGAGGGAGTTGTATTCATTACCGTTGTCTCTCGTCCAGGTTTACTCCTGATAGAAAGTCATCGGCACTTGACGGTAATTACTTATGACCAAAAACCTCTTTGCGTCACATTTTTACAACAATTATTGCAGAGAAAATTAATGCTATTGGAATGAAGAGAGTAACGAATGGCTAAACTGGCTAACCCGAATGACGAAAAATTCTGGAAAACAGCACGCAATTTCGTGAAGTGATTATTTTCGTCCCTAAGGAAACCTCATAGGATGCCTGCGGGTGCCTGAGACTTTCTGTTTTCAGGCTAACCGGGAATCAGAAAGACGAAGGCCCCGACCGATATTTCTATCAACCGAGGCCAACGAATGAACCTAGCAATTCAGATCTTAGCCTCTTACCCGCCATCCGGCAAGGAGAAAGGCTATGAAGCACAACCCTCTGGTGGTGTGTCTGCTCATTATCTGCATTACGATTCTGACATTCACACTCCTGACCCGACAAACGCTCTACGAACTGCGGTTCCGGGACGGTGATAAGGAGGTTGCTGCGCTCATGGCCTGCACGTCCAGGTAAGGGCAAGCGCGGGGATTTTCCCCGCGCATCTGACTAGCAGATTCATTTTCTCATGGCACCCCTTTTACACTTCAGTTAGTGCATGTTTTTTTCGAGGCACTAATAGAACCATCATTACAGACAAATTTGCCGCCTGCCGTACAGTGTGAGATCCCCCCTTTCGAACCAGAACAGGGTTTGCGCCCGGCATCGGCATAAAAGGAAACAAGCGTTCCCATAAACAAAATAAGTGCCAGTTTTTTCATATAACCTCCATGGTTTATCGAATCTTATGTTCGATTTGAACGTTATACGCTGGTTTATTTTGATACCGTTGATGAGATCAAAGATCGGGTGAATTGATTAAAAATAACCCAGATGGACGTATGGGCAAGGATTATGGTTTTATTTGTCATACAAATAAATATAATAGGCGCTTCCGATGTAGACCCGTATTCTTCGCCTGTACCACGGGTCGGTTTTAGTACAGGCGTTTTCTTTAAATATCCTTCAAGAACGTTTACGCGGCATCATGCGTAGAAGTGTGTTGTCCTTCCAGAAATAGTGGTGTGCCAGTGCAGCCGCAGCGTGCAACCCGATGACAAAATATCCCAGATTCGCCAGCGTCTCATGCCACGACTTTAAGCTATCAACCCGTTCGAAATTGGCCTCTGAAGCGTAAGGCATCGTCAAACCAAACGCAAACCACGGGTTGCCCCGGTTATACATCATCACCAAACCAATCACTGGCAGCGCAATAAACAGGAGATAAATCACCAAATGTCCCAAATGCGCCAGTCCCGTCATCATCGGTTTTGGCTTAGGTATAATCGGCGGGGTTGGGTATTTCAGCCTTAACAAAAGACGAACGACCATCAGCACGAGAATTGAGATGCCACAGGAAACATGAATCATGTTGATGAGTGGCCGATCGCTACGTGGGAAGAAACCACGAAACTCCATTGCGCAATACGCTGCGATAACCAGTAAAAAGACCAGCCAGTGAATGCTGATTTGTAACCTTGAATATTTATTTTCCATAACATTTCCTGCTTTAACATAATTTTCCGTTAACATAACGGGCTTTTCTCAAAATTTCATTAAATATTGTTCACCCGTTTTCAGTACGTTACGTTTCACTGTGAGAATGGAGATTGCCCATCCCGCCATCCTGGTCTAAGCCTGGAAAGGATCAATTTTCATCCGAACGTTCCTGACAGGAGAAAACCATGAGTAAAGTTGGTATTAACGGTTTTGGTCGTATCGGTCGACTGGTGTTGGGTCGATTACTTGAAGTCAAAAGCAACATAGACGTTGTCGCTATTAATGATCTCACTTCCCCATAAATTCTCGCCTACCTGCTGAAACATGATTCAAACTACGGACCATTCCCCTGGAGCGTTGATTTTACGGAAGATTCACTTATCGTTGATGGGAAAAGTATCGCGGTTTACGCCGAAAAAGAGGCTAAAAATATTCCGTGGAAAGCGAAAGGTGCAGAAATCATTGTCGAATGTACTGGCTTTTATACCTCCGCCGAGAAATCGCAGGCGCATCTTGATGCTGGTGCGAAGAAGGTGTTGATTTCCGCCCCTGCCGGTGAAATGAAAACTATCGTTTATAACGTCAATGACGACACTCTGGATGGCAACGACACCATTGTTTCCGTGGCGTCATGCACCACTAACTGTCTTGCGCCGATGGCCAAAGCCTTGCATGACAGTTTCGGGATAGAAGTCGGCACGATGACGACCATTCATGCCTATACTGGCACCCAGTCACTGGTGGATGGCCCGCGTGGTAAAGATTTACGTGCTTCACGCGCAGCGGCAGAAAATATCATTCCCCACACTACGGGGGCGGCAAAAGCCATTGGTCTGGTGATCCCGGAACTGAGCGGCAAACTGAAAGGTCATGCGCAACGCGTGCCGGTGAAAACAGGTTCGGTCACTGAACTGGTATCGATTCTCGGAAAAAAGTGACTGCCGAAGAGGTGAATAACGCACTTAAACAAGCAACCACCAATAACGAGTCATTTGGTTATACCGATGAAGAAATAGTCTCTTCCGATATCATTGGCAGCCATTTCGGTTCGGTGTTTGATGCCACGCAAACGGAAATTACCGCCGTGGGCGATTTACAACTGGTGAAAACGGTCGCCTGGTACGATAACGAATATGGCTTCGTCACACAGCTTATTCGCACCCTCGAAAAATTCGCTAAACTCTGACGCGCACAGGCGGAGGAAAAAACCTCCGCCTCTTTCACTCATTAAGACTGTAAATAAACCACCTGGGTCTGCAGATATTCATGCAAGCCATGTTTACCATCTGCGCCGCCAATACCGGATTTACGCCATCCGGCGTGGAAGCCTTGCATAGCTTCGAAGTTTTCACGGTTGATGTAAGTTTCACCAAACTTCAGCCCTTTAATGGCTTTCATCGCGACGTTCAGATTTTGGGTATAGATTGATGAGGTCAGGCCGTAATCACTGTCATTAGCCATTGAGATAGCATCTTCCAGCGTGTCAAATGCGACAACTGGCAGCACCGGGCCAAAGGTTTCCTCATGCATAATCGACATTTCCTGGCGAACATCCAGCAGCAATGTCGGCGGATAATAATATCCTTTCCCCTCTACCGCTTTGCCACCGAACGCCACTCTCGCCCCTTCTTCTACTGCGCGCGCCACTTTTTGCTCGACCCTTTCCAGCGCCGCGGCGTTAATCAACGGCCCCATCGCAATGTCGTTGCGTTCAGCGGGGTTACCAAATTGAACCGCCTGCATCGCTTCACCCAGCCGATTGACGAACTGATCATAAATGCCTTTCTGTACATAAACACGTTCTGCACAGTTACACACTTGCCCACTATTAATGACGCGTGAATCAACGATGGCTTTGACTGCCAGTTCAAGATCGGCATCGTCCATTACGATAGCTGGTGCTTTACCCCCCAATTCCAGACACACTTTGGTGATGTTTTTCGCCGCAGTCGCCATGATCTTCTCACCTGCAGAGACGCTGCCTGTCATACTGACCATTGCGACCTTTGGGTTACCCGCCAGTTCTTGCCCAACGGTTTCACCACGCCCCAGTACAAGGTTAAACACGCCGCGCGGAAGGCCTATTTCATCGACGATTTTGGCGAATGCAATCGCATTGTTTGGCGTAAATTCACTAGGTTTAATGACGATGGTATTACCGGTCAAAAGAGCGGGAGCCATTTTGCGGGCAATGAGGAAGAACGGGAAGTTCCACGGCAGAATGCCGGTAGTCACACCAAGCGCACGTTTAAACAAAAGAATATTTTCTCCTGGACGATCGCTTTGAATAATCTCGCCCTCGTAACGCCGTGCCCACTCCGCCATGTAATCGATATAGTCGGCAGTAAAAGCCACTTCGACTTCAGCCAGCTGCTGGATCTTGCCCCCTTCTTCAACAATCAGCGCACTGATTTCACTGGCGCGTTCGCGGATCCCGGCGGAGATTTTGCGCAACCAACTGGCGCGTTCAATAGCAGGCAACGCTTCCCATTCTGGTTGTGCACGTTCTGCTGCATCGATTGCCTTACGGGCATCCTCGGCCTGACCATCGGGTATGCGGGAAATGACAGCCTCTGTAGCAGGGTTTACCACATCAATCCATGCGTCTCCACGCCAGGTAACAAACTGTCCATCGATATACATAGGATGTTGAACGGGTACTGACATGGGCGACTCCTGTGATTTATATGTTTGTTTTCGGTGAATACATTGTTAATTAACATCAATCATCAGAGAGACGGCATCGTGAAAGGACAATTCTGTGAAGGGCTTCATAAAAACAAGTGTAAAAGGAATAAAAGGCAGAAATAAAAGTCAGGAGTCATGCCCGTTTGCAAACAAGTGGTTCACAAACGGGCAATTTTTAACGTAACGAGCGACTTTCCATCGCCTCGATGAGCACCGCATCATGTTTCAGCGTTTGCCATGCATGGATGACTTCTGCCGGAAAATCAACGTAAACGATAAAATCTCGCCCGCGGGGACCGTAGCCATCGCTATCATCGCGTAAACGCGGCAGCTCGCCAGTGAGTAGTGAGAGATAACGCTCAACTGGCCATAATCCTTGTAACTGATTAATAAAGATTACACTGTCTGCGTTATTTCCTAACTGAGGAACGAATCCGGGATAACTTAACCAGCGTGGTGCATCGGGATTGTCCCCAGTCATACGGCGGAACGTCGCCATCGTGCGCCGCTGCATGGTGGGGTCCTGAACAACGATAGCCGTATGAACTCGTTCTACGGCCTGATTCAATAGCGCGATGCTAAAGCGTGCGTTTTCACCGCAGTTTGTTGACTGGTCTTCAATCCAGATTTTTTCATGCGGAATGTGCCAGAACTGATGAGCGATATCCGCCAGGATGGTCGCTTCTGCTCTGCCAGTGGTGCGGATAGTGTTGTAGTGCGGATGCTGTGCGATGGCGCTATACAAAAAAGTTGTCGAGTGACCGATACCACCACTAATCAGTAAAGGAATTTGCTGATCGCGGGCAATCTTACATGCCGCATCGATAGTCGGCATAACCGCATTGCCTGCAAGGATCACGCAATCGGCCTGATACGGCACCTCACCGGAGAAATCATCCTGCGCCAGCCACTGTCCGATAACATTTATGGCATCTATAGTTGCCGGCGAAAGCGTCGGAAACGGGGTAATGTTCATGGTTCCTCCTTATCGTTCCCTTAAGAATACTGCGTGAGATAATAGTGAGAAGCGGAGCACTCTGAAAGGAGGAAATCGTATGTCCTTAACCGCCACTCCGCAAGCCTGACATATCTTTTAAGGAAATGCTGTAGATAAACATTATTCATCTTGCAGCAGAGAATTGTATTTTTCTGAATTCCTGAATTTTTACCCTTACCGTTTTAGAATTAATAAAAAACCCGGCGCTAAATGCTTACCGGGTTTTTTCTTTATCAGGCAAATAGCAGGGTTAACCGCTAATCTGCTCCATCGCCTGCAAAATACGCTTATCTGAAATCGGATAAGGCGTACCAAGTTGTTGAGCGAAGTAACTAACGCGCAACTCTTCTATCATCCAACGGATCTCTTTCACGTCTTCATCCTCACGACGTGCGGGCGGCAGTTTGTTGATCCATTGCTGCCACGCCTGCTGGACGTTTTCGACTTTCAGCATCTGCGCACGGTCGCGATGTGGATCAACCGCCAGTTTTTCCAGCCGTTTTTCAATCGCCTGCAAATATCGCAGCGTGTCGCCCAGCCGTTTGAAGCCGTTACCAGTGACAAAACCGCGATATACCAACCCGCCCATCTGCGCTTTAATGTCAGAAAGCCCCAGCGCCATGGTCATATCCACCCGCCCTTTCAGACGTTTGTTGATATTGAACACTGCCGTAAGGATTTGCTCGACCTGCTTCGCAATATCCACCACCGTGTCGTTCAGTTCGGCACGCACTTTTTCATGCAGCGCAGCAAAGCCTTCTTCCGTCCAGACCGGGCCACCATTGGCGTCGATCAATTTATCCACACCGCAGGAGATACAGTCGTCGATCAGCTCCAGCACTTTGCCATACGGGTTAAAGTACAGTCCCAGCTTGGCTTTGTTCGGTAACTTTTCATGTAAATATTTGATTGGCGATGGAATATTCAGCAGCAGTAGACGGCGAAGACCGTTCCACATTGCCTGCTTTTGCTCCAGCGGGTTATCAAACAGTTTGATCGCCACACTGTCGCGCTCATCCACCAGCGCCGGCCACGCCTTCACTTTGTAGTTGCCACGCTTCTGTTCGTAGCTTTCCGGCAGCTGACCAAAACTCCAGATATGTAAGCCGCTCTGCTCGATACCGTCATCCGCCACCGCAGATAGCGTTTCCTGCACTTTGCCTTTCAGCGCATCTTTCAGATCTTGTAGCGAGCGCCCTTCTTTTAGCTTCTTGTTTTTGTCATCCACCACGCGGAAGGTAATTTTCAGGTGATCGGGCACCTGATCCCAGTGCCAGTCTTCGCGGTCAACGGTAACGCCGGTCATCCGCCGTAACTCGCGCTCAAGGCTGTCGAGCAACGGTAACTCCAGCGGTTTGACGCGGCCTAAAAACGCTTCGGCATAGTTTGGCGCGGGTACAAAATTACGGCGTACCGGTTTCGGCAACGATTTAATCAGAGCA
This sequence comes from Escherichia sp. XD33, assembly GCF_019375075.1. Lineage (NCBI taxonomy): Bacteria > Pseudomonadati > Pseudomonadota > Gammaproteobacteria > Enterobacterales > Enterobacteriaceae > Escherichia > Escherichia sp. XD33. The sequence goes on along the minus strand of NZ_JAENDM010000055.1, from coordinate 7,211 downwards.
ATCACCAGTTCGCGGCGCAGACCGGGGATCTGCCATTCAAACCCGCTTTCCTCAACCTGGTTAAGTAACGGCAGCGGAATATGTACGGTCACACCGTCAGCATCCGCGCCGGGCTCAAACTGATAGCTCAAACGCAGCTTGAGATTGCCCTGATGCCAGAAGTTCGGGTAATCCAGCTTGCTGATTTTTTCTGCGCCCTCTTTGATCAACATGCTTTTTTCAAAGTTGAGCAAATCAGGCGTTTCGCGGCTGACTTTTTTCCACCAGCTGTCGAAGTGGCGAGCGGAGATTACATCGTGGCTGATGCGCTGGTCGTAGAACTCAAACAACGTTTCGTCATCAACCAGAATATCGCGGCGACGTGATTTGTGTTCCAGCTCTTCCACTTCGGCCCGCAGTTTCAGGTTTTCACGGAAGAATGCGTGACGCGTCTGCCAGTCACCTTCCACCAGCGCATGGCGAATAAAGAGTTCACGACATAACGCCGGATCGATCTGGCTGTAGTTGACCTTGCGCGCGGCAACAATCGGCAAACCATAAACAGTGACTTTTTCCGTTGCCATCACCGCGCCCTGCGCCCGTTCCCAGTGCGGTTCGCTGTAGGTACGTTTAATCAAATGCTGAGCGACAGGCTCCACCCATTCCGGGTCGATACGCGCAGCAATGCGCCCCCACAGGCGGCTGGTTTCTACCAGTTCCGCCACCATTACCCATTTCGGCGGTTTTTTGAATAAACCAGAACCGGGGAAGATGGAGAAACGCGCGTTACGTGCGCCGGTATATTCTTGTTTATCGGCATCTTTCATGCCGATATGGGAAAGTAAACCCGTCAGCAACGCAATGTGAATTTCGCGATACTCCGCCGGTTCGCTGTTAACCGGAATGCCAAGTTCTTTCACCACCTGACGCAACTGGGTGTAGATATCCTGCCATTCGCGCACGCGCAGATAGTTGAGGTAATCGGTACGACACAGGCGACGGAAGGCGTTGGAAGAAAGCGCCTTTTGCTGCTCGCCAAGATAATTCCACAGATTTACAAACGCGAGGAAGTCGGATTCTTTGTCGTGGAAGCGACGATGTTTTTCGTCCGATGCCTGCTGTTTGTCCATCGGACGTTCGCGCGGATCCTGAATGGAGAGCGCGGACGTGATAATCATCGCCTCACGCACGCAGCCATGTTTTTGCGCTTCCAGCACCATACGCGCCAGACGTGGGTCGACAGGCAACTGCGAGAGCTGGCGACCGAGCGGCGTCAGTTTATAGGCGCTGGCCTGTTCATCCGTGGTGATCGCGCCCAGCTCTTCGAGCAGACGCACGCCATCCTGGATATTGCGTTTATCCGGTGCTTCGACAAACGGGAACGCAGCGATATCGCCCAGCCCCAGCGCGGTCATCTGCAAAATAACCGAGGCCAGGTTGGTACGCAGAATCTCCGGATCGGTAAACTCCGGGCGCGAGAGGAAATCGTCTTCGGAATAGAGACGAATACAGATCCCTTCGGACACACGACCACAGCGGCCTTTACGCTGATTGGCAGACGCCTGGGAAATCGGCTCAATCGGCAAACGCTGCACTTTGGTGCGATAGCTGTAGCGGCTGATACGCGCTGTACCGGGGTCGATAACGTATTTAATCCCCGGTACGGTCAGCGACGTTTCCGCGACGTTGGTCGCCAGCACAATGCGCCGTCCGCTGTGCGACTGGAATACCCTATTTTGTTCGCTGTTCGAAAGCCGCGCATAAAGCGGCAAGATTTCGGTATGGCGTAAGTTCAGCTTGTTCAGCGCATCGGCGGTATCGCGGATTTCCCGCTCGCCGCTCATAAAGATCAGAATGTCGCCATGGCTTTCCTGACTCAGTTCGTCTACGGCGTCAAAAATCGCCTGCAACTGATCGCGCTCGGTGTCATCGGCTTCTTCAACAATCGGGCGATAGCGCACTTCCACCGGATAGGTCCGACCGGAGACTTCAATAATCGGCGCATTATTAAAGTGGCGCGAAAAGCGTTCCGGGTCGATAGTCGCGGAAGTGATAATGATTTTTAGGTCAGGACGCCGCGGCAGCAACTCTTTCAAATAGCCGAGCAAAAAATCGATATTCAGGCTGCGTTCGTGCGCTTCGTCAATAATGATAGTGTCGTACTGCATCAGCAGGCGGTCTTGCTGGATCTCCGCCAGCAGGATACCGTCGGTCATCAGCTTGACCATCGTGTTATCACTTACGTGATCGCTGAAACGCACTTTGTAACCGATGCAACCGCCCGGCTCCGTTTTCAGCTCTTCCGCAATACGGTTCGCCACTGTTCTTGCCGCCAGACGACGCGGCTGGGTATGGCCGATCAGTCCTTTAATCCCGCGCCCCAGCTCCATACAGATTTTCGGTAACTGAGTCGTTTTACCAGAACCCGTTTCCCCGGCGACGATCACCACCTGGTGATCACGAATCGCTTCGAGAATGTCCTGTTTTTTCTGACTAACCGGTAAATTGTCAGGATAAGTAATTTCCGGTCGTGCCGCTTCACGCAGCAGGACTTTCCCTGCCGCCTGGTCAATCTCTTTCGCCATCTCCTGGAAAATGGCCTGTTGTGCATCAGGATTTTTAACCTTCTTCACGCCGTGCAGACGGCGAGAAAAACGCAGTCTGTCACGCAGCATCAGCGAATCCAGCCGCTGCTGCAAGGCCGTAAAGGTCAATTTTTGTTGTTCTGTCATAACGTTAGTGGGCAGTAGTCTGCCTGATTAATTTTCTTTTAAATGATAGATATAGAGTACCACATCGCGGCTTTCTATGCGTTGTTCAATAAATTCGAACATAGGCTTCGATTTATTGCGCTATCTCTGTGGCAGGATTGTGAATAAAGTGTCAACAAGCAACGGGGCATCGCCCATTCAAACATCTATAAGGAAACACCATGAGCAAGGTATTAGTTCTTAAATCCAGCATCCTGGCAGGGTACTCTCAGTCTAATCAGTTGTCCGATTATTTTGTTGAACAATGGCGCGAAAAGCACTCCGCTGATGAAATCACCGTTCGCGACCTGGCTGCAAATCCGATTCCGGTACTGGATGGCGAACTGGTTGGCGCTCTGCGTCCGAGCGATGCGCCGCTGACTCCGCGTCAGCAGGAAGCTCTGGCACTTTCCGATGAGTTGATTGCCGAGCTGAAAGCCCACGACGTTATCGTTATTGCGGCACCGATGTATAACTTCAACATCTCGACTCAGTTGAAAAACTATTTTGACCTGGTTGCCCGCGCAGGCGTTACTTTCCGCTATACCGAGAACGGTCCGGAAGGTCTGGTAACGGGTAAAAAAGCCATCGTTATTACCAGCCGCGGCGGGATCCACAAAGATGGACCAACGGACCTGGTGACGCCGTATCTGTCCACGTTCCTCGGCTTTATCGGCATTACCGATGTGAAATTTGTCTTCGCCGAAGGGATCGCATACGGTCCGGAAATGGCAGCGAAAGCACAGTCTGACGCAAAAGCAGCCATCGACAGCATTGTTTCTGCATAACCGGACACGGTCTTGATGTGGACTGTAGATATTCAGTCCACATCTCAATCCACTTACCTGTTTTCCCATAATCTCAGCATCGCTTTGTGCTCGTCTGTCAGCACAATCTGCGGGCGTCTGGCTCGAATATAGCTAATCGCTTCATTAACGGTTTTACAGTGTCCGTAACATAACAACCATGCCGCCACCACCAGCGCACTGCGCGATAATCCCAATGCACAATGGACCAGAACGCTGCCTTGCTCTTCGCGTAATGTTTCCAGCATCGCCACGGCCTGTCGGAGCTCCCCCTCTTCCGGAACCACCAGATCCAGCATCGGTACACAAAAATAGAGTCGATCTTTTGTGGCTCGTCCGCGAGGGAATTCAAAGGTGACGTCCAGAACCGCATTCTGTGCCGGAATATGTCGTGGAAACGCCCCTAAATAAACACCAGCAGTCATTTTGCTCACCGGCTCCAGGCGACGACAAAACCAACGCATAGACAGCCACATCCCGATGCGGCAGGGCAATGTCAGCCAGTAAACGGCGGGCGGTAGTTTCCCCTGACTATCTTTCCCTGTTGTTATCGCGCCAAGCCCACCGTACCCACGGCCAATTATGAGTAGCGATAATACTGGCCAACATAACCAGACTGACCACCATAACTGAATCATCATCATTAGCTCCATCAATACAATGCACGAGCCCGCGCCTACGACATAGGGCAGTGCTATTTTGATTCGACGTTGATCAGGTTTCTGATAATTCCAACGACGGTCGACGGGCACCATCCAGTCAATCAACATACCTACCGCCAGCCCTGTGATGACATCAATAAAATGATGCTGCCAGGTCGTCAGCGTCGAAATGGCGATGAGTAAAAACCATCCGCCGCAGACTTTACGCCACCTCTCAGCCAGATGCTGACGAAAGTGACGCCAAAGTAGCCAGCAGAGAATAATATGCAGCGAAGGAGACTGGTTATAAGGCAGATCAAACAGTTCAAGTTGCGAAAATAGCCATCCCGTCACCCCACTCACTTCAGGACGGATAAAACTAAACTTCAGCGGATAGAGCAAAAAACCGCAGCAGGCCATTACCGTTGCCAGAATAAGCCGGTGGACAAGTCGGCGCTGTTCGAATGTCGTGCTACAAACGAACAGCGAAAATCCATATAAAAGATCCAGACTCCAGTAAGGAACAATAGTCCAGGGAAGAAAAGGGATCGCCGTTTCCCAACCGAATACCTGACTGGGGATATCATGGCTGTTAAGGTCCTGAACCGCGGTGAACTGATTAAGAGATCCATAGGTGAAGAAGAAAAACGGGGCCAGCAACAATAACCAGCCAGCGCCTTGTAGCAATACGTTCCGACGTTCAGTTATCACGACGCACCGCCATCGAAACCGTAAAAATACCCCACTCATCAATCCGTTGTGTGCATTTATCAAATCCGGCATCACGCACGAGTGAATCCATCTCCCCTTGCGAACGCACGCGCATTACCCACGGTTTACCATCTTTATGACTGGTTAACACCCCGGCAATCATCTCCAGTTGAGGGTGCCACGGCTGCCCGGTGTAGATGAGAATGCCGCCCGGTTCGATGGCATTGGCAAGACCTGCGAGTGAGTTTTTTACCTGCTCATTTTCGGGAAAAAGCTCATACAGGCCAGAGACAATCGCCAGCGTAGGCCGCGGAGTTAACGCGCTGAGTTCCTCCGGGTTAAACGCATCGCCCTGTTCAAAACGCACCCGCCCAGACATTCCCCGTTGAGCAATCATCTCTTGCCCCTGTGCAACATTTAACTCGCTGTAATCACGTAACAAAATATCGCTTACGGCAGGCTCGTTTGCCAGCGCATCCAGTACATAGCGCCCATGCCCTGCGGCAATGTCAACCACGCGGACGGCTAAACCTTTGGCGTGGAGATCGGCAACGGCTTGTTTAATCAGTATTTGTAAATGGGTTTTGCGCTGGCGAATACCGCGCCAGCCAACACTGTTCAGGTAGATTTTGTCGACTAAACGCCCGAATGCGTTACTACCTTGCGGTTGATTTTGATAGACATAATCCAGCGAACTGCCTGAATCAAAGCCGGTGCTCATTCCGAGATGCAGGCCCGCAGAGTGCGCCCCGAACAATTTCATCGCCTTACGCATAAAGCGATACGCCAAATCAACCGGCGATAATGGCACGGGTCCACCAGAAAGGAGCCGCCATCGATCCGCTGATGGTCCTGTGCAGTCTTCATGCTGATAATCAAATTTTTGCGATTTGTTAGCATATAAACGACTAATAAAGCTTTGCATTTTTTCAAATGCCAGCGCCCTGTTCTCTTCACCCAACGTGTCGTGATAAAAGCCTGGCAGCAGATGCAGCTCTTTCAGAGGGCTACGTAATCTCTGATAAAAATCAATCTGCGGTTGGCGATGCACCACATAGTCATCGCCTGATATCAGAAGTTGCGTGGGGAGCGTAATCGCCGCCGCATCTCTAATAATACGTTCAGACGTTTTGTAGAGATCGAGCAAGATATTAACGGCAATCGCCCGTGTGATCAGCGGATCATTATTGAAACTCGCCCCCCGTTGCCGATCGTGGGTCAAATAGCGTCCTTTCACATAGGAATTAATAAAAAACAGACCACGCAGACGATGCCATAACGCCAGCGCAGGACGTGCCAGCGGCACATACAATTTAACCTTAAAGGCCGGAGAAGCCAGCACCAGCCCGCGAATTGCAGGTGCATAATCATGAATCCATGTGGCAACCAGCACTGCGCCGACGCTTTGCGCGATCACTACCACCTCTTCCAGTCCAACCTGGCTGTCGCTGGCAGCAAAACGGACAAATTCATCGACATCCCGCACTGAACGCGCAAGAGATGGGCTATAACCACGCGGCCCCGAACTTTTTCCATGCCCTCGGGCATCCCAGGCATAAAAAGCAGTATCTGGCATCGCCAGTTCATCAACGAGATGTTGTAGACGACCAGAATGTTCATGCCCGCGATGAAATAAGACGATGACCTTTTTCGCCCCGGGCTGTAAAGCGGGCCAGTGCCGATAAAACAACGCTGTATTATCACTGGTGGTAAAAAAATGTTCCCCAGGGATGCGTGAATTTTCCATTTTCTCTATTTTCCTTCAGTAACAGCAGTAGCGTATAAAATAAAAAAATACCGGAGCGGTGAAAATTAATGAGTCAATCCTGTCAAGGAGTCCGCCATGTCCTGGCAATAGTTTTCCGCTATCTTTAACACCAATATCTCGTTTGATGGCTGACATCACGACATCGCCGCAAAAACCACTAATACCAATTAACAAACCCGCTAATAATGCCTGTAATGTATTTAGCGGTGTCAGTAACGGTCCGATAATCAGTGACGCAATCATGATGGTGATGACGCCGCCCATCAGACCTTCCAATGTTTTTCCCGGGCTGACTAGTGATGCTGCCAACTTACTGATTTAGTGTATGATGGTGTTTTTGAGGTGCTCCAGTGGCTTCTGTTTCTATCAGCTGTCCCTCCTGTTCAGCTACTGACGGGGTGGTGCGTAACGGCAAAAGCACTGCCGGACATCAGCGCTATCTCTGCTCTCACTGCCGTAAAACATGGCAACTGCAGTTCACTTACACCGCTTCTCAACCCGGTACGCACCAGAAAATCATTGATATGGCCATGAATGGCGTTGGATGCCGGGCAAC
>NZ_JAENDM010000054.1:0-24811 GCF_019375075.1 Escherichia sp. XD33 | reverse complement strand
CTGGTACGAGCGCTGAACAAAATGACGAAAGCAGGTATGCCTGAAAGCGTGCGTATTGCCTGAAAACACAACCCGCTACGGGGGAGACTTACCCGAAATCTGATTTATTCAACAAAGCCCCGCCCGGAACGTAATCACGAGTGATGGTGCCGGTCAACAATCCCTGCTCTAGCGGGGAATAAACCTGAACCACAATGCCATTATCACGACATAGCGGCAGCAGTTCGTTTTCCATTGCCCGGTCGAGGATACTGTATTTCGCCTGAATAATATCCAGTTCACCATATTGCAGATACTCGCGGATATGGTCAGCATCGACGTTAGCAGCGCCTATAGCGCGAATTTTCCCTTCAGCCTTCAACTCATTAAGCACTGCGACAGTTTCAGCGATCGGCGTAAAAAATGGCGGCACCGACTGCCAGTGCGTCATGTAGATATCGATGTAATCAATACCCAGACGTTGCAAGCTGGCTTCTACCTCTTCGCGGATAGATTCCGGGGAAAGGTTTTTATACAACTGCCGATCGCCAACTTTGTTGAATAAACTTCCTTTTCGTTCCCAGACAATGCCGCATTTGGTTTCTACTACAACCTGTTCACGGGGCAGTTTTTTTAACGCCTGACCGACGATAACTTCACTATTGCCAAAGTTATATCCTGGCGCAGTATCAATCAGATTAATGCCGCAACGATGGGCTTCAAGAATCGTATCAATACATATTTGCCGATCGAGATCGCCATTCCATGCAGGACCGCCGCCAATGGCCCATGTCCCCAACCCCATTCGCGAAAGCGTAATATCCGTTGTGCCTAAAGGTATCTTTTTCATTTGCCTTCATTATCCTTCGTATTCTTCCAGCAATTGTTCGACCAGCTTTCTGTTTTTTACGCCGGTGGTGGCACCGACGCTTAGAACCGAGATAGCCGCCGTTGCATTGGCAAAGCGTGCGCATTCACGCAGATTTTTGCCTTCTAACAGTGCCGCAATAAAACCTGAAGCAAAGTTATCGCCCGCGCCAATGGTGTCGATGGCGGTTATTCCTGCGACCGCCGGCACCTTCATCGTCATGTCACCACGCTTGATAAAGCAGCCGTCTTTACCCGTTTTAATCACCACCGTTTTTACGCCGCACGCAAGAAAGCAGTCAGCAATTTCATCCAATGTCTCTTTCCCGGTGAGTAATTTTGCCTCGGCATAATTAGGAAACAGATAATCGACATAACTCAATGCTTCGCAAATATCATCCAGCGTTTCATTCAACCGCGGTTTGATCATATCGGCACAGATAATCATCTGCCGGGTTTTAGCTTGCGTAAAAATTTCTGTTAGCGCTTTACCATCCAATAGAGGACTGTTGAAAATACTGGCCAGAGATAATAATTTCGCCTGAGAAAACCGCGAAAAATCAACATCGTCAATATTCAATTTCCACAGACTGCCGTTACGGTTTGTGACAAACGTCCGCTCGCCATCCTCCGTCACCAGTCCAACGTTAATAGAGGTATCTATGCTGACGTCCTGCTTCAGGCTTTGAATATCAATATTCTCTTTGCGGCAATGGTCGAGAATAAACTGTCCTGCGGCATCTTTACCAATACGGCTCATTAATGCTGTACGATGGCCCAGACGAGAAATAATTGTTGCTTCATTTATTGCATCACCCCCGGTGGTCATTGCGATTCTTTCAAGAGGATAAGAATCCACATCAAAGATATTTTTACTGACCGGTTGCAATGGAATATCAACAATAGCGGCACCTATACAAATAACGTCGAGATTATCCATATCATTATTCCGCTTTGCCATCAGAACCGAACAGTTTAATTTTTTCCAATGCCCGTTCTTTTACAGCTTTACGTACTTCACGTTCTAAATGCAGGAAAGGCTGATCCTGGTTTTCTTTCACTGCGACCATTGCGGCCTGACAGAGCTCCGTATGAATGTTGATTTTCGCGATACCCAACGAAATTGCAGTTTTAATGTCGGCATCACTGATCCCCGATGCACCGTGCAAAACCAGCGGAACAGAAACGGCATCACGTACGCGTTTGACGACCTCAAAGTTCAATTGTGGCTCTGACGTATAAACCCCATGCTGGTTGCCGATGGCGACAGCCAATGAGTCACAGCCCGTACGTTCAACAAATTCAGCCGCCTGGTCAGGATCGGTATAGTGATAGCCCGCCAGCGCTTCCTCATAAACGGTTTCATTACCGACATGCCCTAATTCCGCCTCTACCGGAATACCCAGCGGATGGAAGAAATCGACAGCCTCTTTGGTTAAACGAATATTTTCTTCGAAATCAAATGCAGAAGCATCACGCATTAATGAATTCATACCATGAGTCCAGGCGTTATGAATAATCTCCATACTCCGACCATGATCCCAATGAGTTATTACCGGCACAGTTGCTTTTCGTGCCATTGATACCATCATGTGAGAGAAATCTTCAAATGAGGTGTTGCCGACAAAACCTGTACCAAAAGAAATAATAACCGGTGATTTCGCTTCTTCGGCTGCGTCGATAACGCCCATCAATATTTCTGCATTCCATACGTTAAAATGGGCAATTGCATAATGTTTATTTGTGGCATCGTTTTCCCAATATCTGATATCTGCGAGCATATTCTGTTCTCCCGTATTAATTAATCGCTAATTTTAATAACGCCTTTAATAATGTCGCGTTTGTTGTTAACTGACTCTTCAAATGCCTGTTGTACATCCCGATAATCGTAAATATGCGTCACCATCGATTTCACATCGAATCGCCCTGAAGAAATAGCTTCAATCGTGACCGGATAACGATTGGCATAGCGGAATACCGTCTGGATAGTGACTTCGCGATTGATTTTGAGGAAATTGATTGCCGAATCGCCCGGTACAGTACCAACAATCATAATTTTACCGCCGCGCATTACCAGATAAGGTGCCTGTTTAATGGTGACCGCAGAACCCGCTGTTTCGAAAACAATATCTGCGCCCATGTCTTCGGTAAATTGCTGACAGCGTGAAATAGTGTCTTCTTTTGTGCCGTTAATAACCACTGTCGCACCAAGTTGTTCCGCCATTATCAGACGTTTTTCCAGCACATCAACGACGGCAATTTCCGTTGCGCCCAGGCATTTGCACGCTTGCAACGTCATCAAACCAATACAACCTGCTCCCAGAATAATTATCTTCTTACCCGGTTTAACATCTGCCAGCATCGCGGCATGCATCCCGACTGCGGCAGGCTCCACCAGCGCCCCTTCCATCGTGTCCATATTGTCTGGCAGTTTGTAAGTAAAGCTCTCCGGATGACACAGATAGTGCGTTAATGCGCCGCGGTAGTTGGGTTGTGTCGCCATAAAATCAACGTCCGGGCAGATGTTATATTTGCCTTCCAGACAGTAACGACAGTGACCGCAAGGAACGCCAGGTTCGATATTTACCCGATCCCCCGGTTTAAATTTGCGCACGCGGCTTCCCACAGCCACAACCGTCCCGGCGCATTCATGACCCAGGCCAATTTCTTGATTTGGGTCTTTAGGCGGAATAAACGGGCCTGATTCAAAACCATGTACATCTGAACCACAAATACCGACATATTCTACTTTAATCAAAACTTCATCTTCTTTAGGCACTGGTATTTCTGCTGAAATAATTTTCATTGTGCCCGGCACCTGCAATATTGCTTTTGAATTTTTCATTTTGAATCCACCCGTATTATTTATTGGCTACTGCATCAATACTTAAACTTTCAACGGAGACACCTTTGGTTTCAATTCCAATGGTGGCGATAGCAATTGCGACAACAATTGAAACAGCCCCCAGAAGAATAAAGACTCCCGTTACGCCATAACTACTGAGCAGCACTGCAACGGCATAAGGTGCGGCAATACCACTGATTCGCCCTACCGCATTCGCCAGACCGGAGCCACGGAGTTTGGCCTCTGTCGGCCAGATTTCAGGGACATACACTGCCGAGGCATAGCAAACGTACATATAGACGAAAGTAATCAGGAAGAAACCAATCAACGTTATGAGCAACATACTGGTTTGCAGTGAATAGATATATCCGAGCACCGCAATCAGGATTAATAGCCCCACACCCATTGTTTTACGCGGAATTTTATCCATCACCAGCATGGCAATAAAAATACCAAATGGCGCGCCAAACATACTCATGGTATTTAAAACAATCGAGTCTTTTAAATTAATCCCCTGGGTCATGAATATTGTTGGCAACCAGTTAATTAGTGTGTACTGCACAACGTTCATGGCAATCAGCACACAAGAGCCTAATATCACGCGTTTCAGTAATACTCCTGTCAGTAAGGCTGAATACGGCACCGCTTGTGGCGCTTTACCGTCATCAGCAATAACCACAGGCGGCAAAGGTTTACCCGTCTGGCGTATGACGCCTTCTTCTATACTCCGCATGACTTTCTCGGCTTCTTGATACCGTCCGCGCGATTCCAGCCAGCGCGGGGATTCAGGAAAGTAGCGCCAGGCCAGCGCCGTAGCGATAAGCGACAATATTGCAGGGATAAGCAGTTGTACCCGCCAGTTCCACTCTGCACTAATCAGCGGCGTGAGTCCCATCGCAATCAATGAACAGAGCGGATATGACCAGTTGCCAATAAAGGAAACCCGACTGGACCACGTTCCGCGATTTCTACCGGGCATATATTCGGTGAAACCAGCAAACAGTGTAACCAGTAAAGCTCCCAGCCCAACTCCCATCACAAAACGGCAGGCAATAAGAAAATCCATATTCGGTGAGAAAGCACCGACAACCATCGAGGCAATATGAATGGCCTCATAGAGGATGAACGCATTTCTGCGACCGGTTTTGTCGCCAATGATGCCGCCCACCAGCGCACCGAGAAACATTCCGGCGGTCGTGATTGCTGAGAATGTGGCTGTGGTGGAATTATCTGTCCAGCCCAACGCTTTCAGCTGCGCGAGGATCAAGCCACCAACGGCATTACTCCAGCAGACAAGCAAGCCAAACGCGACGATGGCAAACATTGATGAATGCCAGCGGCAATCCGGTAAGCGATCCAGCCGTGCACCACAATGCGGTTTTGTTATCTGTTCCATGCGATAACGTTCCTTCAGGAGAGTGGTTATTCATCAAAGTCGTAAGTCATGATCACTTTGATTGCGGTTTTATCGACCATCGCATCAAACCCTTCGCGCCATTGCGACAGGCCGATACGATGCGTAATCATCGGTTTGACTTTGATAGCGCCGCTGGCTAAGAGCCTGATAGCGTTACGCCATGAGGTGGAGTCATAGGCCATATGCCCAATGATGCTTTTGTTCCAGGCGGTAATGTCATTAATCGAGAAATCAAGAGGTTTGAAGCCCATTCCAACGCGTACCACTTCCCCGTTCGGGCGGAGCATTTCGATGGCTTGTTTCAGTGCGATATTGGCACCGGAGCATTCAATCACCAGTCCCAGATTGTCTTTGCCACAAATTTGCTGGCAGCGCACCACCACATCTTCGGTAGAACCATTTACTACTGCCGTCGCACCCAGTTCTTTTGCAACCGGGAAGCGGACCGCCACATCTTCTTGCAGACCAACGACGACGATATTTACCGCCCCCATAATTCGCGCCATTTGTACGGAGAACAGCCCGAGTGGGCCAGTGCCGATGACGACCACATCCTGACCAGGAAGGAATTTCGATTGCTGCGCGATGGATTTGTAGGCATTACAGATAGGGTCAAGTACGGCTGCGTCCTCATAATCAACACCATCAGGGATTTCCCACAACGCATGACGATGAATTTTGAGAATTTCACCAGGAACCAGACAATATTTGGAAAAACCACCGCCCCAGGTATTATTATCCAGACCAAGGTTTACTTTTTCTGTACAACACAGAAAATCACCTTATTCACAGGCCGGACAAACACCGCAAACGTGACCGCTGTTATCCGATACGACGCGTTGCCCCACTTTCCAGTCTTTGACTTTTTCACCAACCTGCGCAATACAACCTGCGAACTCATGGCCGCGGATAGAGTTAAACTCATCAGAACCGCTATCGACATTGTAGTGCTTCATGTCTGCGCCGCAGATTGCCGCGGCTTTAATTTCAATCACTACATCTTCCGGGCCACACATGGGTTGTGGGACATCAATCATCTTGTAGCCGCCAAAGGCCTTGCCAAACCGAGCCAGTGCTTTCATTGCGTCATCCTCTGTGTTTAGTTTTGCTTAGATGGCCATCATACTTACCCACATGATTTTTGAGGTCAACATTAAATCTGTAAAAAACAGATAATGATCTGCGTTTTACAACTCAGATCACAATTACGCAGAAAATGGCTGGGTCTGTTACAGGTTGATGGAAGGCGGGGCGCAAAAAGAGCAAATTCGAGAGGGATTACCGGCCAAATAGGTCTGAGACTTAAGTTCAGGAGAAGTCATTCAGGTGTGAACGGGACGGCAAGAGATCGGACTGGGACTTAGCCAGGTCATGGCGAGATAATTGAGATGAGTCGTGGGGTCATTGTTGGCTATCCCCTTCATAGCCGAGGCAAAAAGGGGATGAACCACTTACTTAAACATGGCAATAGGCTTTGCTGAGATACCAAAATCTTCTTTTAACTGCTGTTTGCTCTTCATGACCATCTGACCATTTGTGTCAATTGTCATATGCTGTGCTTCGATATTATGGCGGGCTTGCCACAGCATCACCAGTTGCAGGCAGTTCTCTTTTTGTTCCTCGGTCAACGCAACGCCATCAGGCCATTTCCCCAGTTCAACGGCGGTCGACAAACGCTGGTATACCTCAGGCATCATGCTGTTGATAATGTCATCAAGATTCATAATTTTTCCGCTCCTATGGAATAAGTTGCTGAATCGTTTTTTCAACCGTTGATTTCTTCGCCGTTTTCGCCATCGGTAAAGCGTAAAGAGGCAGAGTTAACACAATAACGTTCGCCCGTTGGCTGCGGCCCGTCGGGGAAGACATGCCCCAGATGGGCATCACAGTTACCGCAACGAATTTCTATGCGCTGCATTCCATGTGACAAGTCTTTGATATAACGAATGGATTCTTCACTTACCGGTTCGTAGAAACTGGGCCAGCCACAGCCGGAATCATACTTTGTTTGGGAATGAAACAGCGGGGCATCGCAGATCAAACAGTGATATACGCCGTCACGCTTGTTATGCAGTAAACGACCCGTAAATGGCGGCTCTGTCCCATGATTCTGCGTCACGTAAAACTGCATCTCGGACAAATTTTTTTTCAGTTCTTCTGCCGAAGGTTTATTAGCCATTTGCTCACATCTCACTTTAATCGTGCTCACATTACGTGACTGATTCTAACAAAACATTAACACCAACTGGCAAAATTTTGTCCTAAACTTGATCTCGACGAAATGGCTGCACCTAAATCGTGATGAAAATCACATTTTTATCGTAATTGCCCTTTAAAATTCGGGGCGCCGACCCCATGTGGTCTCAAGCCCAAAGGAAGAGTGAGGCGAGTCAGTCGCGTAATGCTTAGGCACAGGATTGATTTGTCGCAATGATTGACACGATTCCGCTTGACGCTGCGTAAGGTTTTTGTAATTTTACAGGCAACCTTTTATTCACTAACAAATAGCTGGTGGAATATATGACTATCAAAGTAGGTATCAACGGTTTTGGCCGTATCGGTCGCATTGTTTTCCGTGCTGCTCAGAAACGTTCTGACATCGAGATCGTTGCAATCAACGACCTGTTAGACGCTGATTACATGGCATACATGCTGAAATATGACTCCACTCACGGCCGTTTCGACGGTACCGTTGAAGTGAAAGACGGTCATCTGATCGTTAACGGTAAAAAAATCCGTGTTACCGCTGAACGTGATCCGGCTAACCTGAAATGGGACGAAGTTGGTGTTGACGTTGTCGCTGAAGCAACTGGTCTGTTCCTGACTGACGAAACTGCTCGTAAACACATCACCGCTGGTGCGAAGAAAGTGGTTATGACTGGTCCGTCTAAAGACAACACTCCGATGTTCGTTAAAGGCGCTAACTTCGACAAATATGCTGGCCAGGACATCGTTTCCAACGCTTCCTGCACCACCAACTGCCTGGCTCCGCTGGCTAAAGTTATCAACGATAACTTCGGCATCATCGAAGGTCTGATGACCACCGTTCACGCTACTACCGCTACTCAGAAAACCGTTGATGGCCCGTCTCACAAAGACTGGCGCGGCGGCCGCGGCGCTTCCCAGAACATCATCCCGTCCTCTACCGGTGCTGCTAAAGCTGTAGGTAAAGTACTGCCAGAACTGAATGGCAAACTGACTGGTATGGCGTTCCGCGTTCCGACCCCGAACGTATCTGTAGTTGACCTGACCGTTCGTCTGGAAAAAGCTGCAACTTACGAGCAGATCAAAGCTGCCGTTAAAGCTGCTGCTGAAGGCGAAATGAAAGGCGTTCTGGGCTACACCGAAGATGACGTAGTATCTACCGATTTCAACGGCGAAGTTTGCACTTCCGTGTTCGATGCTAAAGCTGGTATCGCTCTGAACGACAACTTCGTGAAACTGGTATCCTGGTACGACAACGAAACCGGTTACTCCAACAAAGTTCTGGACCTGATCGCTCACATCTCCAAATAAGTTGAGATGACACTGTGATCTAAAAAGAGCGACTTCGGTCGCTCTTTTTTTTACCTGATAAAATGAAGTTAAAGGACTGCGTCATGATTAAGAAAATTTTTGCCCTTCCGGTCATCGAACAAATCTCCCCTGTCCTCTCCCGTCGTAAACTGGATGAACTGGACCTCATTGTGGTCGATCATCCCCAGGTAAAAGCCTCTTTTGCATTACAGGGCGCACACCTTCTCTCGTGGAAACCTGCGGGTGAAGAAGAAGTTCTGTGGTTGAGCAACAACACACCGTTCAAAAATGGCATCGCTATTCGCGGTGGCGTACCGGTTTGCTGGCCGTGGTTTGGTCCGGCGGCACAACAAGGCCTGCCTGCGCACGGTTTTGCCCGCAACCTGCCGTGGACGCTGAAATCACATCGTGAAGATGCTAATGGCGTAGCGCTGACTTTTGAATTGACGCAAAGCGAAGAGACGAAAAAATTCTGGCCGCACGACTTTACGCTGTTAGCGCATTTCCGCGTGGGTAAAACTTGTGAAATCGATCTTGAATCACATGGCGAATTTGAAACCACCTCTGCCCTGCATACCTACTTTAACGTGGGTGATATCGCTAAGGTAAGCGTCAGTGGGCTGGGCGATCGCTTCATTGATAAAGTGAATGACGCGAAAGAAGATGTACTGACCGATGGTATTCAGACCTTCCCTGACCGTACCGATCGCGTGTATCTGAATCCACAAGATTGCAGCGTGATTAATGATGAAGCGCTGAATCGTATTATCGCCGTAGGCCACCAGCATCATCTGAACGTTGTCGGCTGGAACCCGGGACCGGCGCTTTCAATTAGCATGGGCGATATGCCGGATGATGGCTACAAAACATTTGTTTGTGTAGAAACGGCTTACGCTTCAGAAACGCAAAAAGTGACCAAAGAGAAACCTGCACATCTGGCGCAATCCATTCGCGTTGCGAAACGTTAATTTACGTTAATGTTGTGTGCCGGGTGCGATGCATCCGGCACACAACATCACACCATATCCAGCGCAGTTTTTCCTTTTGGTGCCGGATATGCCTTATCCAGCATAGCTAATTCCGCTGAAGAAAGTTCGACCTCAAGCACAGCCGCATTTTGTTGGACATGGGCAATCGTGGCCGCTTTTGGAATCGCCATCACACCCTGATGACTGATCACCCACGCCAACAATACTTGTGCCGCGCTGATATTGTGAGCATGTGCAATTTCGTTGACTACCGCGTTTTTTAACAGTCCATTGCGCAACCGCCCGGCCTGGGCTAACGGACTGTAAGCCATCACCGGCATCTGCTGTTGCTGGCACCAGGGGAGTAGATCGTACTCAATTCCTCGTGAACCGAGATGGTAAAGCACCTGATTAGTGGCACACTGATTTCCCCCCGGCAGCTGCCAGAGTTCCTGCATATCAGCATAATCAAGGTTAGAAACGCCCCAGCGGCGGATTTTTCCCTGGGCGATCAATTTTTCCATCGCTGCGACAGTCTCTTCAAAAGCGAAACTGCCAGACCAGTGTAATAAGTAAAGATCGAGATAATCAGTATTGAGACGGCGTAAACTGGCTTCGCATGCATTTATCGCTTTTTGCCCGCCAGCATTCCACGGATAGACTTTAGAGACGAGAAAGACCTTCTCTCGCAGACCGGTTAATGCTTCCCCAACCACCTTTTCGGCACCGCCATCGGCATACATTTCGGCGGTATCAATGAGGGTTAAACCGAGTTCAATGCCCGCGCGTAGTGCAGCAACTTCTGTTTTGCGCTGACTGGCATCTTCGCTCATATACCATGTTCCCTGCCCTACGGCTGGCAGTGAGACATCGCCACTAAATTGAATCATTTTTTGTTGCATTGTTTCCTCCCAGGTATTGCACCACCGTAATGCAAAACAGGGCGTGACGCCCTGTTTTTATGCACAAAATGCCCTGGAAAGATGCATTATCAGAATTTGTAGGTGATCCCGGTAGAAATCAGGCCAGTCCAGGATTTATCCACCATCGGGCTGTCAGTAACTTCATCAGACAGACGGGTGTAGCGTGCGGTACCGTAAACACTCCAGTCGCCGAGGAAGTTGTAGCTGGCGCTCAGCTCCAGGTAAGGGCTCCAGCTGTCGTTCGGGTTATAGCCACGCAGACCGCTGCGAGCGGACTCTTTGCGCGATACGCCATAATAGTATTCGTTCTGGTTTTCGCTGTTCCACTGCACACCAATACCCGGAGTCACGGTCAGGCCACCGTTGGTGTAACGATACAACCAGGCCATATCCCAGACGATGCCGTTGCTGTTATCCAGGGTATCGCCAGCCAGGGTGGTACGCAGGTAACCGTACTGGGTAAAGTGAGCATAAGACAGACCAGCCATCATGGTGCTCTTACGGTCATCCAGGTGACGCATTTGGTGATCGCCACTGTCTTTCGCTTTGAAGTAAAGCGGCGACCAGTAAGCGGTAATTGAAAGTTTATCCGTTGCGTCATTCCACAGGTAGTAACCACCACCTAAGCCACGGAACCAGAAGTTATCGCCTTCATAGTTGATTACCGGTACTGGGTAAACATCGGTATCGTAATCTTTATATGGGTGTTCAACGACACCTACGCCTGCGCCCAGGGAAAATTTACCTTCAGCGTGCGCTACGCCTGCAGACGTTGCGATAAGCACTCCAAGTGCCAGAAGTTTGAGTTTGGTCACAATTAATCATTCCTTAAACAAATGTTTAGCGGGCGACAAAGTTTACCCGTCAATACATCGAAACCCAACCTTTTTACGTTTTCATTTTTTAAAGTAACTGTTTAATTTTCCTGACGCGGATGACACCGCGCTTACAGCCAAATGAATTTAGCGTTACTGGCGAGCCTGGTCTTTACATTAATTATGCAAAATTTATGGATGAGTTGTTGATATGCCATTGAAATTAAGAAAGCCGTGCAGGCAAGTTTTCCATTTGCCATCTACGCTTAATTTTGAAGGTGTATCACCGGGCACGTTGTTCTCATCGTCGATAAAATGGCATGAGAGTTGCTGTGTTTTAGCAAGAGACGTCGTTCAGTTTACCTCTTCCGGGAGCCTCTACTATTCATATGAACGGCTCTTAACCTGTGCTAAAAAACGAAAGGACGGCATACCATGAATATATTCGATCACTATCGCCAGCGATATGAAGCTGCCAAGGACGAAGAGTTCACACTGCAGGAGTTTCTTACCACTTGTCGGCAAGATCGCAGTGCTTATGCCAACGCGGCTGAGCGGCTATTGATGGCTATCGGTGAGCCTGTCATGGTCGATACAGCCCAGGAACCCAGACTTTCTCGACTCTTTTCTAACCGGGTCATTGCACGTTATCCGGCGTTTGAAGAGTTTTACGGCATGGAAGACGCGATTGAACAGATTGTCTCTTATCTGAAACACGCGGCTCAGGGGCTGGAAGAGAAGAAACAAATCCTGTATCTGCTGGGGCCTGTGGGTGGGGGTAAATCATCGCTTGCTGAGCGACTGAAATCATTAATGCAGCTCGTACCGATTTATGTATTGAGCGCCAACGGTGAGCGTAGCCCGGTCAACGATCATCCGTTCTGTCTTTTCAATCCGCAGGAAGATGCGCAGATTCTGGAAAAAGAGTATGGCATTCCTCGCCGTTATCTCGGCACCATCATGTCGCCGTGGGCGGCAAAACGCCTGCATGAATTTGGTGGCGATATCACTAAGTTCCGGGTAGTGAAGGTCTGGCCGTCAATTCTGCAACAAATTGCTATCGCCAAAACGGAACCCGGCGATGAGAACAACCAGGACATCTCCGCGCTGGTTGGGAAAGTCGATATTCGTAAACTCGAACACTACGCGCAGAATGACCCGGACGCCTACGGCTATTCCGGTGCGCTGTGCCGCGCCAATCAGGGGATCATGGAATTCGTTGAGATGTTTAAAGCACCGATTAAAGTGCTGCATCCCTTGTTAACCGCCACTCAGGAAGGTAACTACAACGGGACGGAAGGTATCTCCGCCCTGCCGTTCAACGGGATTATTCTCGCACACTCGAACGAGTCCGAATGGGTCACTTTCCGTAATAACAAAAACAACGAAGCCTTCCTCGATCGTGTTTACATCGTGAAGGTGCCGTATTGCTTGCGCATTTCCGAAGAGATCAAAATCTACGAGAAATTGCTTAATCACAGTGAATTGACTCACGCCCCATGCGCCCCTGGCACGCTCGAAACACTGTCACGTTTTTCCATTCTTTCGCGCCTGAAAGAGCCAGAAAACTCCAGCATTTATTCAAAGATGCGGGTTTATGATGGCGAAAGTCTGAAAGACACCGATCCCAAAGCCAAGTCGTATCAGGAATATCGTGACTACGCCGGTGTCGATGAAGGGATGAACGGTCTGTCGACGCGTTTTGCGTTTAAGATCCTCTCCCGCGTGTTCAACTTCGATCATGTAGAAGTGGCAGCAAACCCGGTCCATCTGTTCTACGTCCTGGAACAGCAGATTGAGCGCGAGCAGTTCCCACAAGAGCAGGCAGAACGCTATCTGGAGTTCCTGAAAGGTTATCTGATCCCGAAATATGCCGAGTTTATCGGCAAAGAGATCCAGACGGCCTACCTTGAATCCTATTCCGAATATGGGCAAAACATTTTCGACCGTTATGTTACCTACGCGGATTTCTGGATTCAGGATCAGGAGTATCGCGATCCGGATACTGGGCAGCTGTTTGACCGCGAGTCTCTTAACGCCGAGCTGGAGAAAATCGAGAAACCGGCGGGGATCAGTAATCCAAAAGATTTCCGCAACGAGATTGTTAACTTCGTACTGCGCGCCAGAGCGAATAACAGCGGACGCAATCCGAACTGGACCAGCTATGAAAAACTGCGCACGGTCATCGAGAAGAAAATGTTCTCCAATACCGAGGAGCTGTTGCCGGTTATCTCGTTTAACTCCAAAACGTCAACCGACGAGCAGAAGAAACACGACGACTTTGTCGACCGTATGATGGAAAAAGGCTACACCCGTAAACAGGTGCGTTTACTGTGCGAATGGTATTTGCGCGTACGTAAATCGTCTTAACAACCCTGGCCCGGTACACATGTTACCGGGCCTACAACGACAGCGAACCGTGGGCCTGAGAAGCGGCAACACAGGCGTAGCATACAGTTGGCAAATGTAGTACGGGGGGCATATGACCTGGTTTATTGACCGGCGTCTGAACGGCAAAAACAAAAGCATGGTGAATCGCCAGCGTTTTTTACGCCGTTATAAAGCGCAAATTAAACAGTCGATCTCCGAGGCCATTAATAAGCGTTCGGTGACTGACGTCGACAGCGGCGAATCCGTATCCATTCCCACGGAAGATATTAGCGAACCGATGTTTCATCAGGGGCGTGGCGGTCTGCGCCACCGCGTGCATCCGGGCAATGACCATTTCGTCCAGAACGACCGAATTGAACGTCCCCAGGGTGGCGGCGGAGGTTCCGGCAGTGGTCAGGGCCAGGCCAGCCAGGATGGTGAAGGTCAGGATGAATTTGTCTTTCAGATTTCGAAAGATGAGTATCTTGATCTGCTCTTTGAAGATTTGGCCTTACCGAATCTGAAACAAAACCAACAACGCCAGCTGACCGAATATAAAACGCATCGGGCGGGTTATACCGCTAACGGCGTTCCGGCCAATATCAGCGTTGTGCGTTCATTGCAGAACTCACTGGCGCGACGCACAGCCATGACGGCAGGCAAGCGGCGGGAACTTCATGCACTGGAAGAGAATTTGGCCATCATCAGCAACAGTGAACCTGCGCAACTGCTGGAAGAGGAACGTCTGCGCAAAGAAATTGCAGAATTACGTGCCAAAATTGAACGCGTCCCTTTTATTGACACCTTCGATTTACGTTACAAGAACTACGAGAAGCGGCCCGATCCCTCCAGCCAGGCAGTGATGTTTTGCCTGATGGACGTTTCCGGTTCAATGGATCAATCCACTAAAGATATGGCTAAGCGTTTTTATATTCTGCTGTATCTGTTCCTCAGCAGAACGTATAAGAACGTGGAAGTCGTATACATCCGCCATCATACCCAGGCGAAAGAAGTCGATGAACATGAGTTTTTCTACTCGCAGGAAACAGGCGGCACCATTGTTTCCAGCGCCCTGAAACTGATGGATGAGGTAGTGAAAGAGCGTTATAACCCGGCACAGTGGAATATTTACGCTGCACAAGCATCGGACGGCGATAACTGGGCCGATGACTCTCCGCTTTGCCATGAAATCCTGGCGAAAAAATTATTACCTGTTGTTCGTTATTACAGCTATATCGAAATTACCCGTCGTGCACATCAGACATTGTGGCGAGAATATGAGCATCTGCAATCTACTTTCGACAACTTTGCGATGCAGCACATCCGCGACCAGGATGATATTTATCCGGTGTTCCGTGAACTGTTTCATAAACAAAATGCAACAGCTAAAGGCTAAAACTATCAGCCAGGTCATTATCGCCTGGCTGATTTTTAGCTTACTGTAAATTATCTCATTTATTACATACATTAGCTTACAATCGCTTTAAATATGACAGCATAACCTTTACATAATTTAGTTCCAGAAAACAATCATTCGGAAAAATGATTCAGTCAACACGTATTTCCATGGGGTTATTCTTTAAATATTTTTTATCGTTAACGAAAATTGATCCTGGTCAAAACTATATATCTCTGCCATCAATAAAATCCAGCACTCACATTGCTCTCCTTTTTATGGTTTCTATGGGTACACAAAAATTAAAAGCTCAAAGCTTTTTTATTTTCAGTTTATTGCTGACGTTAATTTTATTTTGCATTACTACCTTATATAACGAAAACACAAATGTAAAACTCATCCCACAGATGAATTACCTGATGGTTGTTGTGGCTTTGTTTTTCCTTAACGCCGTCATTTTTCTTTTCATGTTAATGAAATATTTCACTAACAAACAAATTTTACCAACACTCATTTTAAGCCTTGCATTTTTAAGTGGCCTTATCTATTTAGTTGAAACCATTGTAATTATCCATAAACCAATTAACGGCAGTACACTGATCCAGACAAAGTCGAATGATGTTTCTATTTTCTATATTTTCCGCCAACTCAGTTTTATTTGTTTAACCTCGCTGGCGCTCTTTTGTTATGGAAAAGACAACATCCTTGACAACAATAAGAAAAAAACGGGAATCCTGTTGCTGGCGCTGATCCCTTTTTTAGTTTTTCCCCTTCTGGCACACAATCTGAGCAGTTATAACGCTGACTATTCTTTGTATGTCGTCGATTACTGTCCGGACAA
Organism: Escherichia sp. XD33; assembly: GCF_019375075.1. Taxonomy (NCBI): domain Bacteria; kingdom Pseudomonadati; phylum Pseudomonadota; class Gammaproteobacteria; order Enterobacterales; family Enterobacteriaceae; genus Escherichia; species Escherichia sp. XD33. The sequence goes on along the minus strand of NZ_JAENDM010000054.1, from coordinate 8,874 downwards.
CCATACTGCGACCTGGGGAATCAACTATACAAAAATATTGGTTTGTCTGTGGGCATTTTTACTGTTCTTTATTATCATGCGCACACGATTAGCCAGCGAACTATGGCCGTTAATAGCATTATTATGTCTGGCATCGCTATGCTGCAACTTACTTCTACTGACTCTGGATGAGTATAATTATACTATCTGGTATATCAGTCGCGGGATTGAAGTTTCCAGTAAACTGTTTGTTGTGTCTTTTCTGATTTATAACATTTTTCAGGAGCTGCAACTCTCCAGCAAACTGGCAGTTCATGATGTGCTGACCAATATTTATAATCGGCGCTACTTTTTCAACAGCGTAGAGTCATTATTGTCGCGACCTGTTGTTAAGGACTTCTGTGTCATGCTGGTTGATATTAATCAGTTCAAACGCATCAATGCCCAATGGGGACATCGTGTGGGTGATAAAGTGCTGGTTTCAATTGTCGATATTATCCAGCAAAGCATCCGCCCCGATGATATTTTAGCGCGACTGGAGGGTGAGGTGTTTGGCTTGCTATTTACCGAACTCAATAGTGCCCAGGCAAAAATCATTGCGGAACGTATGCGTAAAAATGTCGAACTCCTGACCGGCTTTAGTAACAGATATGATGTTCCTGAACAAATGACCATCAGTATTGGCACGGTTTTTTCAACGGGTGACACGCGTAATATCTCGCTTGTCATGACGGAAGCAGATAAAGCCTTACGCGAAGCGAAAAGCGAGGGGGGCAACAAAGTGATTATTCATCATATTTAAGTGCAAAAATATTCAGAGCCATGCTTTTTGCGTGGCTTTTGCATACAATTTATTACTATTACCCCTAAATTTCCCCTCCCCAGCGGCGCAGAGATGAGTATAATTAGCGCCCCTGTGCCAGGCCGCAATCGAACTTTATCTGGTTTTCTCGTTTCACTAACCGAAGGAGTGCCATTTATCATGAAATTGCACCATAGAATGCTCCGGCATTTTATCGCCGCAAGTGTCATTGTGCTGACATCTTCCTTCCTTATTTTTGAACTTGTCGCCAGCGACAGAGCAATGAGTGCCTATCTGCGCTATATCGTGCAGAAAGCAGACTCCTCCTTTCTTTATGATAAGTATCAGAATCAGAGTATTGCCGCGCATGTGATGCGCGCTCTCGCTGCTGAGCAGTCGGAAGTGTCGCCAGAACAGCGGCGCGCCATCTGCGAGGCTTTTGAGTCTGCCAATAACACCCATGGCTTAAACCTGACTGCCCATAAATACCCGGGCTTACGCGGCACACTACAAACCGCATCCACTGACTGCGACACAATTGTGGAAGCTGCAGCACTATTACCCGCTTTTGATCAGGCAGTGGAAGGCAACCGCCACCAGGATGATTACGGTTCAGGTCTTGGGATGGCCGAAGAGAAATTTCACTATTATCTCGATCTCAATGACCGCTATGTCTATTTTTATGAGCCGGTTAATGTTGAATACTTTGCGATGAATAACTGGTCCTTCCTGCAGTCAGGAAGTATTGGCATCGATCGCAAAGATATTGAAAAGGTATTTACCGGGCGTACCGTATTGTCGAGCATTTACCAGGATCAGCGTACTAAACAGAACGTGATGAGTTTGCTGACGCCGGTATATGTCGCAGGGCAGCTAAAAGGGATTGTGCTGCTGGATATTAACAAAAACAATCTGCGGAATATCTTTTATACTCATGACCGCCCTCTCCTCTGGCGTTTTCTCAATGTCACGCTAACCGATACCGATTCGGGGCGCGACATTATCATCAACCAGAGCGAAGATAATCTGTTCCAGTATGTCAGTTACGTCCATGACTTACCGGGCGGCATTCGTGTCTCGTTATCCATTGATATTCTTTACTTTATCACGTCTTCGTGGAAAAGCGTTCTGTTCTGGATTTTGACGGCGTTAATTTTGCTGAATATGGTGCGGATGCACTTCCGTTTATACCAAAATGTGTCGCGAGAAAATATTAGTGATGCGATGACTGGACTGTATAATCGCAAAATTTTAACCCCTGAACTGGAGCAGCGGTTGCAGAAACTGGTGCAATCCGGTTCTTCGGTGATGTTTATTGCTATTGACATGGACAAGTTAAAGCAAATAAATGACACCCTCGGTCATCAGGAGGGGGATTTAGCGATTACGTTATTAGCTCAGGCGATTAAACAGTCGATTCGTAAAAGTGATTATGCCATCCGACTCGGTGGCGATGAATTCTGCATCATTCTTGTCGATTCGACGCCGCAAATTGCAGCACAACTGCCTGAACGTATCGAAAAACGTCTGCAACATATCGCGCCGCAGAAAGAGATCGGCTTCTCTTCCGGTATTTACGCGATGAAAGAAAACGATACGTTACATGATGCGTATAAAGCTTCCGATGAGCGTTTATATGTCAATAAGCAGAACAAAAACAGCCGTTCATGATAACCTTCTGTGGTTGTTTGCTTGTAATCTCAGGAGCGTGAAATGACTGAAATGGCTAAAGGAAGCGTGACGCATCAGCGGTTAATCGCTTTATTATCACAAGAAGGTGCTGACTTCCGCGTCGTTACCCATGAAGCGGTAGGTAAATGTGAAGCGGTGTCAGAAATTCGTGGCACCGCTCTAGGCCAGGGTGCTAAGGCACTGGTATGTAAAGTCAAAGGCAATGGCGTAAATCAACATGTTCTGGCGATCCTCGCAGCCGATCAACAGGCCGATCTGAGCCAACTCGCCAGCCATATAGGCGGATTACGCGCTTCGTTGGCCAGCCCGGCGGAAGTCGATGAACTCACAGGCTGTGTCTTCGGCGCGATCCCCCCTTTCAGCTTCCATCCAAAACTCAAACTGGTTGCCGACCCTCTACTCTTCGAACGATTTGATGAAATCGCCTTCAATGCAGGCATGCTGGATAAATCCGTTATTTTGAAAACCGCGGATTATTTGCGCATTGCGCAACCAGAACTGGTCAATTTCCGCCGCACTGCGTAACTAGCCGGTCCGTTCGATAAGAAGAACGGACAAAACCAGTACAACAGCAATGGCAAAAAACGATGACGTGATAATCAGTGTCTCGACAAACATTTGATCGTTCATAGCATGCCCCCGGGAGATAGCTGTTTTCACGTTATTGTTAGCGTGCACAAATGGCAGTTTGATGACAGTTCGCCTGATTTTTTATGCAAAAAACGTAAAGATTTTCTACTTCCTTCCTGCAGCAAGCGTAAAGTAAGCAGGCTTATTATTTTTTGGCAAGGAAACCACGATGTTTGATGTCACTTTGCTGATCCTGCTCGGGTTAGCTGCGCTGGGCTTTATCAGTCATAACACCACTGTCGCCGTTTCAATTCTGGTGTTAATCATTGTCCGCGTCACACCGTTAAGCACCTTTTTTCCGTGGATTGAAAAACAGGGGCTAAGTATCGGGATAATCATTCTGACGATTGGCGTTATGGCCCCCATCGCCAGCGGGACGCTACCGCCCTCAACCTTGATTCACTCGTTTCTGAACTGGAAATCACTGGTGGCGATTGCAGTAGGCGTGATTGTCTCCTGGCTGGGTGGGCGCGGCGTGACGTTAATGGGCAGCCAGCCGCAACTGGTCGCCGGGCTGCTGGTAGGCACTGTTTTAGGCGTAGCGCTGTTTCGCGGCGTACCGGTTGGGCCGCTTATTGCCGCGGGTCTGGTTTCGCTGATTGTGGGGAAACAGTAGTTAATCTCGCAATATATCGGCCTGGCGTTTGCCCCAGGCCTTTCTTAAACATAGTAATAAAGGCCGTTGTTGAATCATACCCCAGCGTATGAGCAACTTTCTGTACAGTATCGCCTTTCACTAATCCCTGAAGCGCCATAATCAGCTGTAACTGCTGACGCCACTGGCGAAAACTCAACCCCGTCTCTTTTACTATCAGTCGGGCAAGATTGCGTTCACTCATCGCAAAAAAGCCAGCCCATTGCCCCAATGCCCCCCACTCGACAGGCCCTTTCGCCATCATCTCCACCATCGTGCTGATTTTAGGATGAGAAGAAACGGGCAGGTGCAGCTGTTGTTGTGGCTGCTGAGGGAGTTCATCAAACAGGACCTGAATTAATCTGCGGGTCATTGGCTCAGCACGCTGAGTCGTCGTCCTGTTTGCCAGGGTTAAAATTAATTCCCGGCATAAGGGCGATATTTTCAATGTGCAACATGTTGTCGGCATTGTCACTGCGCTGGGTTCGATAAACAGAAAACAGAGTTCAGCATTAGCTGTTACTTGATTGCTATGTTCCACCCCGCCCGGTATCCAAACCGCATATTGTGGCGGCACCATCCACAAAGCATTTTCCACCGTACAGGTAATTGCACCATGTAGCGCCAGTATCAGCTGTCCTTTGCGGTGCTGATGTACAGGACTGGTTAACTCATCCGTTCCGGCGTGAATACAAAATGCGACCGCGGCTTCATGGTGTCGGTCGGGTTCATAGCCATTGAGATTCAACCTGTGCATCATTTTGTCCGAACTTAGCGATAATTTGTCATTTTAGCTTGATTCAACATAACAATAAAAACGGTAAGGTACAGCCTCGTTTGTAACAATGAGAAGCATATGACCTGTTCAACTTCATTAAGCGGCAAAAACAGGATTGTCCTTATCGCTGGCATTCTGATGATTGCCACAACATTACGCGTCACCTTTACCGGCGCAGCACCGTTACTGGATACGATTCGTTCCGCTTACTCGCTGACGACAGCGCAAACCGGCTTATTGACCACCCTGCCATTATTGGCCTTTGCGCTAATCTCACCTTTGGCTGCCCCGGTAGCGCGACGTTTTGGTATGGAACGTAGCCTGTTTGCCGCGTTACTTTTGATCTGTGCTGGTATCGCAATTCGCTCTCTCCCTTCGCCTTACTTATTATTTGGCGGTACAGCGGTCATTGGCGGTGGGATTGCATTAGGCAATGTCTTACTGCCAGGATTAATTAAACGCGATTTCCCTCATTCCGTCGCCAGACTTACCGGTGCATATTCCCTGACAATGGGAGCTGCAGCGGCACTGGGATCGGCTATGGTCGTGCCGCTGGCTTTGAACGGTTTTGGCTGGCAAGGCGCGTTGCTCATGCTGATGTGTTTTCCTCTGCTGGCTCTTTTTTTATGGCTGCCACAGTGGCGAAGTCAACAACATGCAAATTTGAGTACCTCGCGCGCCTTACATACTCGGGGTATCTGGCGTTCGCCGCTTGCCTGGCAGGTCACATTGTTTCTTGGGATCAACTCACTGGTCTATTACGTGATTATTGGCTGGCTTCCGGCGATCCTCATCAGTCACGGCTATAGCGAAGCACAGGCGGGTTCACTGCATGGTTTGCTGCAACTAGCCACAGCAGCACCCGGTTTGCTGATCCCACTTTTCTTACATCATGTGAAAGATCAGCGTGGTATTGCAGCGTTCGTTGCCTTGATGTGCGCAGTGGGCGCGGTTGGGCTCTGCTTTATGCCAGCGCACGCGATCACCTGGACTCTGCTTTTCGGTTTTGGTTCCGGCGCAACAATGATACTGGGGTTGACGTTCATTGGTCTGCGGGCTAGTTCTGCGCATCAGGCGGCGGCACTCTCGGGGATGGCACAATCCGTCGGGTATTTGTTGGCAGCCTGTGGGCCGCCGCTGATGGGTAAAATACACGATGCTAACGGTAACTGGTCTGTACCACTTATGGGTGTTGCCATACTTTCACTACTGATGGCGATTTTCGGACTTTGCGCCGGGAGAGACAAAGAAATTCGCTAATATCCGGTGCTATAGTGACGTAACAAATCATGCGTGAAAGGGAGAACAAACACGATGAATATTCAGTGCAAACGCGTTTATGATCCGGCTGAACAGAGCGATGGTTATCGCATACTGGTCGACCGCCTCTGGCCGCGCGGTATCAAAAAAACCGATTTAGCCCTTGATGAGTGGGATAAAGAAATCACGCCGTCAACGGAACTGCGCAAAGCCTTTCACGGCGAAGTCGTCGATTATGCAACCTTTCGCGAGCAATATCTTGCAGAACTGGCGCAACACGAGCAAGAAGGAAAGCGGCTGGCGGACATCGCCAAAAAACAGCCGCTGACCCTGCTCTACTCAGCAAAAAACACCACGCAGAACCATGCGCTGGTGCTGGCCGACTGGCTACGTAGCTTGTGATTTTAGTACAGCATCCGGCGGTTATTTTTCACCAGCCGGATGGTCACGCCGCCACAATGCCCATTCATCAATCGTTTCACCGCCCGGTAATTTGCAATTGTTGCTGACCCCTTGCGCTGTCTGCACTGGAATGAGCGTCCCGCCCTTCTGCTGGCAATAGACCGACGCCGGATTTGCCATACCAATCTGCGGCGGTTTAGGTGCTTCTGGCTGAGAAGGGGTTGAACAACCAGCCAGGACCAGCAAGCAAGGCAGAACAAAACTGATAATTTTCATTTATTGATCTCACATATTTATCCAAGATTAGAGTATCGCGGTATCGTTTTGTTTTGCAGCACTATTTTTATTACATTCACTCAAAACATATTACGTCTTGTTTCATCTTTGTTGATGATGTTTTATCATGCCTGCAAAGATTAAATAATCAGCATTTACCCGCCGTATCCTGGAGTTGTTCCGTGTCAGATCAGATTATCGCCCGCGTCTCGCAATCCCTTGCCAAAGAACAGTCACTGGAAAGTCTGGTCCGACAGCTTCTGGAGATGCTGGAAATGGTCACTGATATGGAATCAACCTACCTGACCAAAGTGGATGTCGAAGCGCGCCTGCAGCATATTATGTTTGCCCGTAACAGCCAGAAAATGTACATCCCGGAGAATTTTACCGTCTCGTGGGATTACTCGTTATGCAAACGCGCCATTGATGAAAACTGCTTTTTCAGCGATGAAGTCCCCGACCGTTGGGGTGACTGTATTGCGGCACGCAATCTTGGCATCACCACATTTCTGAGCACGCCAATTCACTTACCGGATGGATCATTCTATGGCACGCTTTGCGCCGCCAGCAGTGAGAAGCGCCAGTGGAGTGAACGCGCGGAACAGGTTTTACAGTTATTCGCCGGACTGATTGCACAATATATTCAAAAAGAGGCACTGGTTGAACAGCTGCGCGAAGCCAATGCTGCGCTGATTGCGCAATCGTATACCGACTCGTTAACCGGGCTACCGAATCGGCGGGCGATTTTTGAAAATCTGACGACACTGTTTTCCCTCGCCCGGCATCTTAACCATAAGATAATGATCGCGTTTATCGATCTGGATAACTTCAAATTAATCAATGATCGTTTTGGTCATAATAGTGACGATCTGTTTCTCATTCAGGTTGGCGAGCGCCTTAATACGCTCCAGCAAAATGGCGAAGTTATTGGTCGTCTCGGCGGTGATGAGTTTTTAGTTGTTTCACTAAACAACGAGAATGCGGATATTTCGTCGCTGCGAGAACGCATTCAGCAGCAAATACGTGGAGAATATCACTTAGGTGATGTTGATTTGTATTATCCCGGTGCCAGTCTTGGCATAGTAGAAGTCGATCCTGAAACAACCGATGCAGACAGTGCCCTGCATGCTGCCGATATTGCGATGTATCAGGAGAAAAAACACAAACAGAAAACACCTTTTGTCGCGCATCCAGCGCTACATTCCTGAGGCGTATTCACATCCTTTTGATTGGTGATAACATGCGAATCGGTATTATTTTTCCGGTTGTAATCTTCATTACAGCGGTCGTATTTTTAGCATGGTTTTTTATTGGCGGCTATGCTGCCCCGGGAGCATAAAGATGAAAAAAACAACGATTATTATGATGGGTGTGGCGATTATTGTCGTACTCGGCACTGAGCTGGGATGGTGGTAACGTCACCTCTAAAAAATAGCAAAGGCTGCCTGTGTGCAGCCTTTGTGCAATTTAAGCGTTAACTTTTAATCTTCCTGTAGATAAATAGCACGACAATCGCACCAATAACGGCAACCACGAAGCTGCCAAAATTGAAGCCATCGACTTTACCAAAGCAAAACAGCGTGCTGATCCATCCGCCGACTACGGCACCGACTATCCCCAGCAGGATAGTCATAAAGAATCCACCGCCATCTTTACCTGGCATGATCCACTTCGCCAGAATACCGGCAATAAGCCCAAAAATAATCCATGACAGAATGCCCATTGTTTCCTCACTTATCTGTTTTGCATTAGCGGGTTAGTCGCTGATAAAAAGCATAGCACAACATCGGGAGGGCAAGATTTGTGACGAGCATCACGGAGGTTTTTTTTGCGATGGCGCAGAAATTGCGCCATCAACGATCAGTGATAATTACCAACCACAAACATCATGTTCGTTTTCCGTGTCATAAGAACGTACGGTATTCACCAGATCTTTTATCACTTCAGCCGCCACTTCTGGCACCAGCAAAGTCATCGGCGTCTCTGTTTCATAATCGACAGAAACGCCATTGCTGTTATTGGTGACGGTCACGGTATACGTTGCTTTGCCCATGATTCATTTCCCGTTATGAATGACTTTCCGTTGTTGCGCACCTTCCATCAGGACTTCAGGAGCCACGAAGAAGTCAATGTTGAAATAAGTATCGTCAGTCATGGCTTCAATGTTGTGCCACTTTTCTGGAGGGAACACCGCAAACTGCCCCGCTTCGATAAGGATCACCTGATCAGGCTCTGCACTGTGTTCATCAGGGTAGCCGAAATATTTGACCGCCCCATGCATAACGGAAAGGCGTGGGTAAACCCCATAAGCGCTAACTTAAGGGTTGAACCATCTGAAGAATGCGACGCCTCGGTGCCTCGTTAAGACGATGCCTCGCGTTCTTCAATTGCGTTTTGTAGGCTGTCAGGGATACTGTCCCA
>NZ_JAENDM010000053.1:0-26909 GCF_019375075.1 Escherichia sp. XD33 | reverse complement strand
ATTTTCTGGTGCGTACCGGGCTGAGAGGCGGTGTAAGTGAACTGTAGTTGCCATGTTTTACGGCAATGAGAGCAGAGATAGCGCTGATGTCCGGCAGTGCTTTTGCCGTTACGCACCACGCCTTCAGTAGCGGAGCAGGAAGGACATCTGATGGAAATGGAAGCCACGCAAGCACCTTAAAATCACCATCATACACTAAATCAGTAAGTTGGCAGCATTACCAGTAATATGTATTTAATTAATAAATACATACATTATTTTTATGATTAAGGATAATCAATAATTAAAACAGGAAGTTCTATGTCTACGAGAAGAGAAGTTATTCTTTCCTGGTTGTGTGAGAAACGTCAAACCTGGCGTCTATGCTATTTGTTGGGTGAGGCTGGAAGTGGAAAAACCTGGCTGGCGCAGCAACTGCAAAAAGATAAACATCGCCGTGTGATTACTTTAAGCCTCGTTGTTTCCTGGCAAGGTAAGGCCGCATGGATCGTTACCGACGATAACGCGGCTGAACAGGGCTGCCGTGACAGCGCCTGGACGCGAGATGAGATGGCGGGGCAATTACTGCATGCGCTTCATCGAACTGATAGTCGCTGCCCTCTTATTATTATTGAAAATGCTCACCTGAATCACCGCCGCATACTTGATGATCTCCAACGCGCAATATCTCTTATTCCTGACGGTCAATTTTTGCTGATCGGCAGACCCGATCGAAAAGTCGAACGTGATTTTAAAAAACAGGGCATTGAACTTGTCTCGATAGGACGTCTGACGGAGCACGAACTTAAGGCAAGCATCCTTGAAGGTCAGAATATTGACCAACCCGATCTCCTTTTAACCGCCAGAGTTCTGAAACGGATAGCTTTATTATGTCGGGGCGATCGCAGAAAGCTGGCGCTTGCCGGCGAAACAATTCGCTTATTACAGCAAGCCGAGCAGACCAGCGTTTTCACAGCAAAACAATGGCGAATGATTTACCGCATATTGGGTGATAACCGCCCCCGGAAAATGCAGCTTGCCGTGGTGATGAGTGGAACCATTATCGCTCTTACCTGTGGTTGGCTACTGCTGTCCTCTTTTACAGCTACGTTACCCGTTCCTGCGTGGCTGATACCCGTAACGCCAGTAGTTAAACAAGATATGACTAAGGATATTGCTCATGTGGTGATGCGCGATAGTGAGGCGCTAAGCGTGTTATACGGCGTATGGGGGTACGAGGTCCCAGCTGATTCGGCCTGGTGCGATCAGGCAGTAAGAGCGGGGCTGGCATGTAAAAGTGGGAATGCTTCTTTACAAACATTGGTAGATCAGAATTTGCCCTGGATCGCATCGCTTAAAGTCGGGGACAAAAAATTGCCTGTTGTGGTCGTTCGCGTCGGTGAGGCTAGCGTTGATGTCCTCGTAGGTCAGCAAACGTGGACGCTGACACATAAATGGTTTGAGTCGGTATGGACGGGTGATTATCTTCTGTTGTGGAAAATGTCGCCGGAAGGGGAGAGTACCATTACGCGTGATAGCAGCGAGGAAGAGATTCTCTGGCTGGAAACGATGTTAAACCGCGCATTGCATATTTCGACAGAACCTTCGGCGGAGTGGCGTCCCTTGTTGGTAGAAAAAATAAAGCAATTTCAAAAAAGCCACCACTTGAAAACTGACGGTGTTGTTGGCTTTTCAACGTTAGTACATCTCTGGCAGGTGGCAGGGGAGAGTGCCTACTTATATCGGGATGAAGCAAATATTTCCCCGGAAACAACAGTGAAGGGGAAATGACATGTTTGAATTCTATATCGCCGCGCGTGAGCAGAAAGAAACAGGTCACCCTGGTATCTTCTCCCGACAAAAACACAGCACCATAATATATGTAATTTGTTTATTACTGATTTGCCTGTGGTTTGCAGGAATGGTGCTGGTTGGTGGGTATGCCAGGCAGCTATGGGTGCTTTGGATAGTAAAAGCCGAAGTCACTGTAGAGGCTGAAACGCCCGCTTTTAAACAATCAACACAACACTATTTCTTCAAAAAACAGCCACTCCCCGTCGTCGAATCCGTCGAGGAGGAAGATGACCCAGGCGTCGCGGTTGAGAATGCCCCCTCTTCTTCTGAAGACGAAGAAAATACTGTGGAAGAAAGCGAAGAGAAAGCCGGTTTAAGAGAGCGTGTCAAAAATGCACTGAACGAACTTGAGAGATAACCCGAAGGCTGTTTACTTTACTAGCAATACGCTTGCGTTCGGTGGTTAAGTATGTATAATGCGCGGGCTTGTCGTAGTTGACAGCAGGTTCAATCTGAACCTCAGTTAGCCGAATTTGGCTACCTAACAATGCTCCCAATCGGGGAGCTACGTAAGAACGGTTACACTCTCCCATCAATCGTAATGGGTCTGAGGAGTAATCATTTTCGTTTATAAAATAATTGGAGCTCTGGTCTCATGCAGAACCAAAGAATCCGTATCCGCCTGAAAGCGTTTGATCATCGTCTGATCGATCAAGCAACCGCGGAAATCGTCGAGACTGCCAAGCGCACTGGTGCGCAGGTCCGTGGTCCGATCCCGCTGCCGACACGCAAAGAGCGCTTCACTGTTCTGATCTCCCCGCACGTCAACAAAGACGCGCGCGATCAGTACGAAATCCGTACTCACTTGCGTCTGGTTGACATCGTTGAGCCAACCGAGAAAACCGTTGATGCTCTGATGCGTCTGGATCTGGCTGCCGGTGTAGACGTGCAGATCAGCCTGGGTTAATCAGGTCATTGAGCGATTGAGAGGTTGAAACAATGATTGGTTTAGTCGGTAAAAAAGTGGGTATGACCCGTATCTTCACAGAAGACGGCGTTTCTATCCCAGTAACCGTAATCGAAGTTGAAGCAAACCGCGTTACTCAGGTTAAAGACCTGGCTAACGATGGCTACCGTGCTATTCAGGTGACCACCGGTGCTAAAAAAGCTAACCGTGTGACCAAGCCTGAAGCTGGCCACTTCGCTAAAGCTGGCGTAGAAGCTGGCCGTGGTCTGTGGGAATTCCGCCTGGCTGAAGGCGAAGAGTTCACTGTAGGTCAGAGCATTAGCGTTGAACTGTTTGCTGACGTTAAAAAAGTTGACGTAACTGGCACCTCTAAAGGTAAAGGTTTCGCAGGTACCGTTAAGCGCTGGAACTTCCGTACCCAGGACGCTACTCACGGTAACTCCTTGTCTCACCGCGTTCCGGGTTCTATCGGTCAGAACCAGACTCCGGGCAAAGTGTTCAAAGGCAAGAAAATGGCAGGTCAGATGGGTAACGAACGTGTAACCGTTCAGAGCCTTGACGTAGTACGCGTTGACGCTGAGCGCAACCTGCTGCTGGTTAAAGGTGCTGTCCCGGGTGCAACCGGTAGCGACCTGATCGTTAAACCAGCTGTGAAGGCGTAAGGAGATAGCAATGGAATTAGTATTGAAAGACGCGCAGAGCGCGCTGACTGTTTCCGAAACTACCTTCGGTCGTGATTTCAACGAAGCGCTGGTTCACCAGGTTGTTGTTGCTTATGCAGCTGGTGCTCGTCAGGGTACTCGTGCTCAGAAGACTCGTGCTGAAGTAACTGGTTCCGGTAAAAAACCGTGGCGCCAGAAAGGCACCGGCCGTGCGCGTTCTGGTTCTATCAAGAGCCCGATCTGGCGTTCTGGTGGTGTGACCTTTGCTGCTCGTCCGCAGGACCACAGTCAAAAAGTTAACAAGAAGATGTACCGCGGCGCGCTGAAAAGCATCCTGTCCGAACTGGTACGTCAGGATCGTCTGATCGTTGTCGAGAAGTTCTCTGTAGAAGCGCCGAAAACTAAGCTGCTGGCACAGAAACTGAAAGACATGGCTCTGGAAGATGTGCTGATCATCACCGGTGAGCTGGACGAAAACCTGTTCCTGGCTGCGCGCAACCTGCACAAGGTTGACGTACGCGATGCAACTGGTATCGACCCGGTTAGCCTGATCGCCTTCGACAAAGTCGTAATGACTGCTGATGCTGTTAAGCAAGTTGAGGAGATGCTGGCATGATTCGTGAAGAACGTCTGCTGAAGGTGCTGCGTGCACCGCACGTTTCTGAAAAAGCGTCTACTGCGATGGAAAAATCCAACACCATCGTACTCAAAGTTGCTAAAGACGCGACCAAAGCAGAAATCAAAGCTGCTGTGCAGAAACTGTTTGAAGTCGAAGTCGAAGTCGTTAACACCCTGGTAGTTAAAGGGAAAGTTAAACGTCACGGACAGCGTATCGGTCGTCGTAGCGACTGGAAAAAAGCTTACGTCACCCTGAAAGAAGGCCAGAATCTGGACTTCGTTGGCGGCGCTGAGTAAGTCGGAGGAGTAATACAATGGCAGTTGTTAAATGTAAACCGACATCTCCGGGTCGTCGCCACGTAGTTAAAGTGGTTAACCCTGAGCTGCACAAGGGCAAACCTTTTGCTCCGTTGCTGGAAAAAAACAGCAAATCCGGTGGTCGTAACAACAATGGCCGTATCACCACTCGTCATATCGGTGGTGGCCACAAGCAGGCTTACCGTATTGTTGACTTCAAACGCAACAAAGACGGTATCCCGGCAGTTGTTGAACGTCTTGAGTACGATCCGAACCGTTCCGCGAACATCGCGCTGGTTCTGTACAAAGACGGTGAACGCCGTTACATCCTGGCCCCTAAAGGCCTGAAAGCTGGCGACCAGATTCAGTCTGGCGTTGATGCTGCAATCAAACCAGGTAACACCCTGCCGATGCGCAACATCCCGGTTGGTTCTACTGTTCATAACGTAGAAATGAAACCAGGTAAAGGCGGTCAGCTGGCACGTTCCGCTGGTACTTACGTTCAGATCGTTGCTCGTGATGGTGCTTATGTCACCCTGCGTCTGCGTTCTGGTGAAATGCGTAAAGTAGAAGCAGACTGCCGTGCAACTCTGGGCGAAGTTGGCAATGCTGAGCATATGCTGCGCGTTCTGGGTAAAGCAGGTGCTGCACGCTGGCGTGGTGTTCGTCCGACCGTTCGCGGTACCGCGATGAACCCGGTAGACCACCCACATGGTGGTGGTGAAGGTCGTAACTTTGGTAAGCACCCGGTAACTCCGTGGGGCGTTCAGACCAAAGGTAAGAAGACCCGCAGCAACAAGCGTACTGATAAATTCATCGTACGTCGCCGTAGCAAATAATTTTAGAGGATAAGCCATGCCACGTTCTCTCAAGAAAGGTCCTTTTATTGACCTGCACTTGCTGAAGAAGGTAGAGAAAGCGGTGGAAAGCGGAGACAAGAAGCCCCTGCGCACTTGGTCCCGTCGTTCAACGATCTTTCCTAACATGATCGGTTTGACCATCGCTGTCCATAATGGTCGTCAGCACGTTCCGGTATTTGTAACCGACGAAATGGTTGGTCACAAACTGGGTGAATTCGCACCGACTCGTACTTATCGCGGCCACGCTGCTGATAAAAAAGCGAAGAAGAAATAAGGTAGGAGGAAGAGATGGAAACTATCGCTAAACATCGCCATGCTCGTTCTTCTGCTCAGAAGGTTCGCCTTGTTGCTGACCTGATTCGCGGTAAGAAAGTGTCGCAGGCTCTGGATATTTTGACCTACACCAACAAGAAAGCGGCTGTACTGGTCAAGAAAGTTCTGGAATCTGCCATTGCTAACGCTGAACACAACGATGGCGCTGACATTGACGATCTGAAAGTTACGAAAATTTTCGTAGACGAAGGCCCGAGCATGAAGCGCATTATGCCGCGTGCAAAAGGTCGTGCAGATCGCATCCTGAAGCGCACCAGCCACATCACTGTGGTTGTGTCCGATCGCTGAGACTCTGGAGACTAGCAATGGGTCAGAAAGTACATCCTAATGGTATTCGCCTGGGTATTGTAAAACCATGGAACTCTACCTGGTTTGCGAACACCAAAGAATTCGCTGACAACCTGGACAGCGATTTTAAAGTACGTCAGTACCTGACTAAGGAACTGGCTAAAGCGTCCGTATCTCGTATCGTTATCGAGCGTCCGGCTAAGAGCATCCGTGTAACCATTCACACTGCTCGCCCGGGTATCGTTATCGGTAAAAAAGGTGAAGACGTAGAAAAACTGCGTAAGGTCGTAGCGGACATCGCTGGCGTTCCTGCACAGATCAACATCGCCGAAGTTCGTAAGCCTGAACTGGACGCAAAACTGGTTGCTGACAGCATCACTTCTCAGCTGGAACGTCGCGTTATGTTCCGTCGTGCTATGAAGCGTGCTGTACAGAACGCAATGCGTCTGGGCGCTAAAGGTATTAAAGTTGAAGTTAGCGGCCGTCTGGGCGGCGCGGAAATCGCACGTACCGAATGGTACCGCGAAGGTCGCGTACCGCTGCACACTCTGCGTGCTGACATCGACTACAACACCTCTGAAGCGCACACCACTTACGGTGTAATCGGCGTTAAAGTGTGGATCTTCAAAGGCGAGATCCTGGGTGGTATGGCTGCTGTTGAACAACCGGAAAAACCGGCTGCTCAGCCTAAAAAGCAGCAGCGTAAAGGCCGTAAATAAGGAGCGTCGCTGATGTTACAACCAAAGCGTACAAAATTCCGTAAAATGCACAAAGGCCGTAACCGCGGTCTGGCGCAGGGTACGGATGTTAGCTTCGGCAGCTTCGGTCTGAAAGCTGTTGGCCGTGGTCGTCTGACTGCCCGTCAGATCGAAGCAGCACGTCGTGCTATGACCCGTGCAGTTAAGCGTCAAGGTAAGATCTGGATCCGTGTGTTCCCGGACAAACCGATCACTGAAAAGCCGCTGGCAGTGCGTATGGGTAAAGGTAAAGGTAACGTGGAGTATTGGGTTGCCTTGATTCAGCCGGGTAAAGTCCTGTATGAAATGGACGGTGTTCCGGAAGAGCTGGCCCGTGAAGCATTCAAGCTGGCAGCAGCGAAACTGCCGATTAAAACCACCTTTGTAACTAAGACGGTGATGTAATGAAAGCAAAAGAGCTGCGTGAGAAGAGCGTTGAAGAGCTGAACACCGAGCTGCTGAACCTGCTGCGTGAGCAGTTCAACCTGCGTATGCAGGCTGCAAGTGGCCAGCTGCAACAGTCTCACCTGTTGAAGCAAGTGCGTCGCGATGTCGCACGCGTTAAGACTTTACTGAACGAGAAGGCGGGTGCGTAATGACCGATAAAATCCGTACTCTGCAAGGTCGCGTTGTTAGCGACAAAATGGAGAAATCCATTGTTGTTGCTATCGAACGTTTTGTGAAACACCCGATCTACGGTAAATTCATCAAGCGTACGACCAAACTGCACGTACATGACGAGAACAACGAATGCGGTATCGGTGACGTGGTTGAAATCCGCGAATGCCGTCCGCTGTCCAAGACTAAATCCTGGACGCTGGTTCGCGTTGTAGAGAAAGCGGTTCTGTAATACAGTACACTCTCTCAATACGAATAAACGGCTCAGAAATGAGCCGTTTATTTTTTCTACCCATATCCTTGAAGCGGTGTTATAATGCCGCGCCCTCGATATGGGGATTTTTAACGACCTGATTTTCGGGTCTCAGTAGTAGTTGACATTAGCGGAGCACTAAAATGATCCAAGAACAGACTATGCTGAACGTCGCCGACAACTCCGGTGCACGTCGCGTAATGTGTATCAAGGTTCTGGGTGGCTCGCACCGTCGCTACGCAGGCGTAGGCGACATCATCAAGATCACCATCAAAGAAGCAATTCCGCGTGGTAAGGTCAAAAAAGGTGATGTGCTGAAGGCGGTAGTGGTGCGCACCAAGAAGGGTGTTCGTCGCCCGGACGGTTCTGTCATTCGCTTCGATGGTAATGCTTGTGTTCTTCTGAACAACAACAGCGAGCAGCCTATCGGTACGCGTATTTTTGGGCCGGTAACTCGTGAGCTTCGTAGTGAGAAGTTCATGAAAATTATCTCTCTGGCACCAGAAGTACTCTAAGGAGCGAATCATGGCAGCGAAAATCCGTCGTGATGACGAAGTTATCGTGTTAACCGGTAAAGATAAAGGTAAACGCGGTAAAGTTAAGAATGTCCTGTCTTCCGGCAAGGTCATTGTTGAAGGTATCAACCTGGTTAAGAAACATCAGAAGCCGGTTCCGGCCCTGAACCAACCGGGTGGCATCGTTGAAAAAGAAGCCGCTATTCAGGTTTCCAACGTAGCAATCTTCAATGCGGCAACCGGCAAGGCTGACCGTGTAGGCTTTAGATTCGAAGACGGTAAAAAAGTCCGTTTCTTCAAGTCTAACAGCGAAACTATCAAGTAATTTGGAGTAGTACGATGGCGAAACTGCATGATTACTACAAAGACGAAGTAGTTAAAAAACTCATGACTGAGTTTAACTACAATTCTGTCATGCAAGTCCCTCGGGTCGAGAAGATCACCCTGAACATGGGTGTTGGTGAAGCGATCGCTGACAAAAAACTGCTGGATAACGCAGCAGCAGACCTGGCAGCAATCTCCGGTCAAAAACCGCTGATCACCAAAGCACGCAAATCTGTTGCAGGCTTCAAAATCCGTCAGGGCTATCCGATCGGCTGTAAAGTAACTCTGCGTGGCGAACGCATGTGGGAGTTCTTTGAGCGCCTGATCACTATTGCTGTACCTCGTATCCGTGACTTCCGTGGCCTGTCCGCTAAGTCTTTCGACGGTCGTGGTAACTACAGCATGGGTGTCCGTGAGCAGATCATCTTCCCAGAAATCGACTACGATAAAGTCGACCGCGTTCGTGGTTTGGATATTACCATTACCACTACTGCGAAATCTGACGAAGAAGGCCGCGCTCTGCTGGCTGCCTTTGACTTCCCGTTCCGCAAGTAAGGTAGGGTTACTAAATGGCTAAGCAATCAATGAAAGCACGCGAAGTAAAACGCGTAGCTTTAGCTGATAAATACTTCGCGAAACGCGCTGAACTGAAAGCGATCATCTCTGATGTGAACGCTTCCGACGAAGATCGTTGGAACGCTGTTCTCAAGCTGCAGACTCTGCCGCGTGATTCCAGCCCGTCTCGTCAGCGTAACCGCTGCCGTCAAACAGGTCGTCCGCATGGTTTCCTGCGGAAGTTCGGGTTGAGCCGTATTAAGGTCCGTGAAGCCGCTATGCGCGGTGAAATCCCGGGTCTGAAAAAGGCTAGCTGGTAATTGTCACCAATTGAATCACGGGAGTAAAGACAGATGAGCATGCAAGATCCGATCGCGGATATGCTGACCCGTATCCGTAACGGTCAGGCCGCGAACAAAGCTGCGGTCACCATGCCTTCCTCCAAGCTGAAAGTGGCAATCGCCAACGTGCTGAAGGAAGAAGGTTTTATTGAAGATTTTAAAGTTGAAGGCGACACCAAGCCTGAACTGGAACTTACTCTGAAGTATTTCCAGGGCAAAGCTGTTGTAGAAAGCATTCAGCGTGTCAGCCGCCCAGGTCTGCGCATCTATAAACGTAAAGATGAGCTGCCGAAAGTTATGGCGGGTCTGGGTATCGCAGTTGTTTCTACCTCTAAAGGTGTTATGACTGATCGTGCAGCGCGCCAGGCTGGTCTTGGTGGCGAAATTATCTGCTACGTAGCCTAATCGGAGGAAAAAATGTCTCGTGTTGCTAAAGCACCGGTCGTTGTTCCTGCCGGCGTTGACGTAAAAATCAACGGTCAGGTTATTACGATCAAAGGTAAAAACGGCGAGCTGACTCGTACTCTCAACGATGCTGTTGAAGTTAAACATGCAGATAATACCCTGACCTTCGGTCCGCGTGATGGTTACGCAGACGGTTGGGCACAGGCTGGTACCGCGCGTGCCCTGCTGAACTCAATGGTTATCGGTGTTACCGAAGGCTTCACTAAGAAGCTGCAGCTGGTTGGTGTAGGTTACCGTGCAGCGGTTAAAGGCAATGTGATTAACCTGTCTCTGGGTTTCTCTCATCCTGTTGACCATCAGCTGCCTGCGGGTATCACTGCTGAATGTCCGACTCAGACTGAAATCGTGCTGAAAGGCGCTGATAAGCAGGTGATCGGCCAGGTTGCAGCGGATCTGCGCGCCTACCGTCGTCCTGAGCCTTATAAAGGCAAGGGTGTTCGTTACGCCGACGAAGTCGTGCGTACCAAAGAGGCTAAGAAGAAGTAAGGTAACACTATGGATAAGAAATCTGCTCGTATCCGTCGTGCGACCCGCGCACGCCGCAAGCTCCAGGAGCTGGGCGCAACTCGCCTGGTGGTACATCGTACCCCGCGTCACATTTACGCACAGGTAATTGCACCGAACGGTTCTGAAGTTCTGGTAGCTGCTTCTACTGTAGAAAAAGCTATCGCTGAACAACTGAAGTACACCGGTAACAAAGACGCGGCTGCAGCTGTGGGTAAAGCTGTCGCTGAACGCGCTCTGGAAAAAGGCATCAAAGATGTATCCTTTGACCGTTCCGGGTTCCAATATCATGGTCGTGTCCAGGCACTGGCAGATGCTGCCCGTGAAGCTGGCCTTCAGTTCTAAGGTAGAGGTGTAAGATGGCTCACATCGAAAAACAAGCTGGCGAACTGCAGGAAAAGCTGATCGCGGTAAACCGCGTATCTAAAACCGTTAAAGGTGGTCGTATTTTCTCCTTCACAGCTCTGACTGTAGTTGGCGATGGTAACGGTCGCGTTGGTTTTGGTTACGGTAAAGCGCGTGAAGTTCCAGCAGCGATCCAGAAAGCGATGGAAAAAGCCCGTCGCAATATGATTAACGTCGCGCTGAATAACGGCACTCTGCAACACCCTGTTAAAGGTGTTCACACGGGTTCTCGCGTATTCATGCAGCCGGCTTCCGAAGGTACCGGTATCATCGCCGGTGGTGCAATGCGCGCCGTTCTGGAAGTCGCTGGGGTTCATAACGTTCTGGCTAAAGCCTATGGTTCCACCAACCCGATCAACGTGGTTCGTGCAACTATTGATGGCCTGGAAAATATGAATTCTCCAGAAATGGTCGCTGCCAAGCGTGGTAAATCCGTTGAAGAAATTCTGGGGAAATAAACCATGGCAAAGACTATTAAAATTACTCAAACCCGCAGTGCAATCGGTCGTCTGCCGAAACACAAGGCAACGCTGCTTGGCCTGGGTCTGCGTCGTATTGGTCACACCGTAGAGCGCGAGGATACTCCTGCTATTCGCGGTATGATCAACGCGGTTTCCTTCATGGTTAAAGTTGAGGAGTAAGAGATGCGTTTAAATACTCTGTCTCCGGCCGAAGGCTCCAAAAAGGCGGGTAAACGCCTGGGTCGTGGTATCGGTTCTGGCCTCGGTAAAACCGGTGGTCGTGGTCACAAAGGTCAGAAGTCTCGTTCTGGCGGTGGCGTACGTCGCGGTTTCGAGGGTGGTCAGATGCCTCTGTACCGTCGTCTGCCGAAATTCGGCTTCACTTCTCGTAAAGCAGCGATTACAGCCGAAATTCGTCTGTCTGACCTGGCTAAAGTAGAAGGCGGTGTAGTAGACCTGAACACGCTGAAAGCGGCTAACATTATCGGTATCCAGATCGAGTTCGCGAAAGTGATCCTGGCTGGCGAAGTAACGACTCCGGTAACTGTTCGTGGCCTGCGTGTTACTAAAGGCGCTCGTGCTGCTATCGAAGCTGCTGGCGGTAAAATCGAGGAATAAGTAGCAGATGGCTAAACAACCGGGATTAGATTTTCAAAGTGCCAAAGGTGGCTTAGGCGAGCTGAAACGCAGACTGCTGTTTGTTATCGGTGCGCTGATTGTGTTCCGTATTGGCTCTTTTATTCCGATCCCTGGTATTGATGCCGCTGTACTTGCCAAACTGCTTGAGCAACAGCGAGGCACCATCATTGAGATGTTTAACATGTTCTCTGGTGGTGCTCTCAGCCGTGCTTCTATCTTTGCTCTGGGGATCATGCCGTATATTTCGGCGTCGATCATTATCCAGCTGCTGACGGTGGTTCACCCAACGTTGGCAGAAATTAAGAAAGAAGGGGAGTCTGGTCGTCGTAAGATCAGCCAGTACACCCGCTACGGTACTCTGGTGCTGGCAATATTCCAGTCGATCGGTATTGCTACCGGTCTGCCGAATATGCCTGGTATGCAAGGCCTGGTGATTAACCCGGGCTTTGCATTCTACTTCACCGCTGTTGTAAGTCTGGTCACAGGAACCATGTTCCTGATGTGGTTGGGCGAACAGATTACTGAACGAGGTATCGGCAACGGTATTTCAATCATTATCTTCGCCGGTATTGTCGCGGGACTCCCGCCAGCCATTGCCCATACTATCGAGCAAACGCGTCAAGGCGACCTGCACTTCCTCGTGTTGCTGTTGGTTGCAGTATTAGTATTTGCAGTGACGTTCTTTGTTGTATTTGTTGAGCGTGGTCAACGCCGCATTGTGGTAAACTACGCGAAACGTCAGCAAGGTCGTCGTGTCTATGCTGCACAGAGCACACATTTACCGCTGAAAGTGAATATGGCGGGGGTAATCCCGGCAATCTTCGCTTCCAGTATTATTCTGTTCCCGGCGACCATCGCGTCATGGTTCGGGGGCGGTACTGGTTGGAACTGGCTGACAACAATTTCGCTGTATTTGCAGCCTGGGCAACCGCTTTATGTGTTACTCTATGCGTCTGCAATCATCTTCTTCTGTTTCTTCTACACGGCGTTGGTTTTCAACCCGCGTGAAACAGCAGATAACCTGAAGAAGTCCGGTGCATTTGTACCAGGAATTCGTCCGGGAGAGCAAACGGCGAAGTATATCGATAAAGTAATGACCCGCCTGACCCTGGTTGGTGCGCTGTATATTACCTTTATCTGCCTGATCCCGGAGTTCATGCGTGATGCAATGAAAGTACCGTTCTACTTCGGTGGGACCTCACTGCTTATCGTTGTTGTCGTGATTATGGACTTTATGGCTCAAGTGCAAACTCTGATGATGTCCAGTCAGTATGAGTCTGCATTGAAGAAGGCGAACCTGAAAGGCTACGGCCGATAATTGGTCGCCCGAGAAGTTACGGAGAGTAAAAATGAAAGTTCGTGCTTCCGTCAAGAAATTATGCCGTAACTGCAAAATCGTTAAGCGTGATGGTGTCATCCGTGTGATTTGCAGTGCCGAGCCGAAGCATAAACAGCGCCAAGGCTGATTTTTTCGCATATTTTTCTTGCAAAGTTGGGTTGAGCTGGCTAGATTAGCCAGCCAATCTTTTGTATGTCTGTGCGTTTCCATTTGAGTATCCTGAAAACGGGCTTTTCAGCATGGAACGTACATATTAAATAGTAGGAGTGCATAGTGGCCCGTATAGCAGGCATTAACATTCCTGATCATAAGCATGCCGTAATCGCATTAACTTCGATTTATGGCGTCGGCAAGACCCGTTCTAAAGCCATCCTGGCTGCAGCGGGTATCGCTGAAGATGTTAAGATCAGTGAGCTGTCTGAAGGACAAATCGACACGCTGCGTGACGAAGTTGCCAAATTTGTCGTTGAAGGTGATCTGCGCCGTGAAATCAGCATGAGCATCAAGCGCCTGATGGATCTTGGTTGCTATCGCGGTTTGCGTCATCGTCGTGGTCTCCCGGTTCGCGGTCAGCGTACCAAGACCAACGCACGTACCCGTAAGGGTCCGCGCAAACCGATCAAGAAATAATCGGGGTGATTGAATAATGGCAAAGGCACCAATTCGTGCACGTAAACGTGTAAGAAAACAAGTCTCTGACGGCGTGGCTCATATCCATGCTTCTTTCAACAACACCATCGTGACTATCACTGATCGTCAGGGTAACGCGTTGGGTTGGGCAACAGCCGGTGGTTCCGGTTTCCGTGGTTCTCGCAAATCCACTCCGTTTGCAGCTCAGGTTGCAGCAGAGCGTTGCGCTGACGCCGTGAAAGAATACGGCATCAAGAATCTGGAAGTTATGGTTAAAGGTCCGGGTCCAGGCCGCGAATCTACTATTCGTGCTCTGAACGCCGCAGGTTTCCGCATCACTAACATTACTGATGTGACTCCGATCCCTCATAACGGTTGTCGTCCGCCGAAAAAACGTCGCGTATAACGCCTCGTTTTCCAGGTTTGTTGGAGAAAGAAAATGGCAAGATATTTGGGTCCTAAGCTCAAGCTGAGCCGTCGTGAGGGCACCGACTTATTCCTTAAGTCTGGCGTTCGCGCGATCGATACCAAGTGTAAAATTGAACAAGCTCCTGGCCAGCACGGTGCGCGTAAACCGCGTCTGTCTGACTATGGTGTGCAGTTGCGTGAAAAGCAAAAAGTTCGCCGTATCTATGGTGTGCTGGAGCGTCAGTTCCGTAACTACTACAAAGAAGCAGCACGTCTGAAAGGCAACACCGGTGAAAACCTGTTGGCTCTGCTGGAAGGTCGTCTGGACAACGTTGTATACCGTATGGGCTTCGGTGCCACTCGTGCAGAAGCACGTCAGCTGGTTAGCCATAAAGCAATTATGGTAAACGGTCGTGTTGTTAACATCGCTTCTTATCAGGTTAGTCCGAATGACGTTGTAAGCATTCGTGAGAAAGCGAAGAAGCAGTCTCGCGTGAAAGCCGCTCTGGAGCTGGCTGAGCAGCGTGAAAAGCCAACCTGGCTGGAAGTTGATGCTGGCAAGATGGAAGGTACGTTTAAGCGTAAGCCGGAGCGTTCTGATCTGTCTGCGGACATTAACGAACACCTGATCGTCGAGCTTTACTCCAAGTAAAGCTTAGTACCAAAGAGAGGACACAATGCAGGGTTCTGTGACAGAGTTTCTAAAACCGCGCCTGGTTGATATCGAGCAAGTGAGTTCGACGCACGCCAAGGTGACCCTTGAGCCTTTAGAGCGTGGCTTTGGCCATACTCTGGGTAACGCACTGCGCCGTATTCTGCTCTCATCGATGCCGGGTTGCGCGGTGACCGAGGTTGAGATTGATGGTGTACTACATGAGTACAGCACCAAAGAAGGCGTTCAGGAAGATATCCTGGAAATCCTGCTCAACCTGAAAGGGCTGGCGGTGAGAGTTCAGGGCAAAGATGAAGTTATTCTTACCTTGAATAAATCTGGCATTGGCCCTGTGACTGCAGCCGATATCACCCACGACGGTGATGTCGAAATCGTCAAGCCGCAGCACGTGATCTGCCACCTGACCGATGAGAACGCGTCTATTAGCATGCGTATCAAAGTTCAGCGCGGTCGTGGTTATGTGCCGGCTTCTACCCGAATTCATTCGGAAGAAGATGAGCGCCCAATCGGCCGTCTGCTGGTCGACGCATGCTACAGCCCTGTGGAGCGTATTGCCTACAATGTTGAAGCAGCGCGTGTAGAACAGCGTACCGACCTGGACAAGCTGGTCATCGAAATGGAAACCAACGGCACAATCGATCCTGAAGAGGCGATTCGTCGTGCGGCAACCATTCTGGCTGAACAACTGGAAGCTTTCGTTGACTTACGTGATGTACGTCAGCCTGAAGTGAAAGAAGAGAAACCAGAGTTCGATCCGATCCTGCTGCGCCCTGTTGACGATCTGGAATTGACTGTCCGCTCTGCTAACTGCCTTAAAGCAGAAGCTATCCACTATATCGGTGATCTGGTACAGCGTACCGAGGTTGAGCTCCTTAAAACGCCTAACCTTGGTAAAAAATCTCTTACTGAGATTAAAGACGTGCTGGCTTCCCGTGGACTGTCTCTGGGCATGCGCCTGGAAAACTGGCCACCGGCAAGCATCGCTGACGAGTAACCGGATCACAGGTTAAGGTTTTACTGAGAAGGATAAGGTCATGCGCCATCGTAAGAGTGGTCGTCAACTGAACCGCAACAGCAGCCATCGCCAGGCTATGTTCCGCAATATGGCAGGTTCACTGGTTCGTCATGAAATCATCAAGACGACTCTGCCTAAAGCGAAAGAGCTGCGCCGCGTAGTTGAGCCGCTGATTACTCTTGCCAAGACTGATAGCGTTGCTAATCGTCGTCTGGCATTCGCCCGTACTCGTGATAACGAGATCGTGGCAAAACTGTTTAACGAACTGGGCCCGCGTTTCGCGAGCCGTGCCGGTGGTTACACTCGTATTCTGAAGTGTGGCTTCCGTGCAGGCGACAACGCGCCGATGGCTTACATCGAGCTGGTTGATCGTTCAGAGAAAGCAGAAGCTGCTGCAGAGTAATCTGAAGCAACGTAAAAAAACCCGCCCCGGCGGGTTTTTTTATACCCGTAGTATCCCCACTTATCTACAATAGCTGTACTCTTTTTGTTCATCCCCTGGAGTATTTATGTGGTTACTTGACCAGTGGGCAGAGCGCCATATAGCAGAAGCGCAAGCGAAAGGTGAGTTTGATAACCTGGCAGGTAGCGGCGAACCATTGATACTGGATGATGATTCTCACGTGCCACCGGAATTACGTGCGGGGTATCGCTTGCTGAAGAATGCCGGTTGCTTACCGCCAGAACTTGAGCAACGGAGAGAAGCAATTCAGCTTCTGGATATTCTCAAAGGTATCCGTCACGATGATCCGCAATATCAAGAGGTTAGCCGTCGATTGTCATTACTGGAATTGAAGCTGCGACAAGCTGGATTGAGTACCGATTTTTTACGCGGCGATTATGCTGACAAGTTGTTGGACAAAATCAACGATAACTAGTGGAGTATGTATGTATCGCATTGGTGAGCTGGCAAAAATGGCGGAAGTAACACCCGACACGATTCGTTATTACGAAAAACAGCAGATGATGGAGCATGAAGTGCGTACTGAAGGTGGGTTTCGCCTATATACCGAAAGCGATCTCCAGCGATTGAAATTTATCCGCCATGCCAGACAACTAGGTTTCAGTCTGGAGTCGATCCGCGAGTTGCTGTCGATCCGCATCGATCCTGAACACCATACCTGTCAGGAGTCAAAAGGCATTGTGCAGGAAAGATTGCAGGAAGTCGAAGCACGGATAGCCGAGTTGCAGAGTATGCAGCGTTCCTTGCAACGCCTTAACGATGCCTGTTGTGGGACTGCTCATAGCAGTGTTTATTGTTCGATTCTTGAAGCTCTTGAACAAGGGGCGAGTGGCGTTAAGAGTGGTTGTTGATTTTTTGCACTGGCAGGATTACACTCGCGCCGTTAAATAACCAACTGGAGTTTTTATGAGTCGATATCAGCATACTAAAGGGCAGATAAAGGATAATGCGATAGAAGCATTACTACATGATCCCTTATTCCGACAGCGCGTAGAGAAAAATAAGAAGGGGAAAGGCAGTTACATGCGAAAAGGAAAACATGGCAATCGGGGGAACTGGGAGGCCAGTGGCAAGAAAGTAAATCACTTTTTTACCACTGGTCTTCTGCTTTCAGGCGCTTGTTAAGAGCGGTTATTCTGCTCTTTCAGCAAATCACGAATTTCTGTCAGTAATACTTCTTCTTTAGTTGGTGCAGGTGCGGCTGCTGGTTCTTCTTTTTTCCGATTCAGTTTGTTGATTAGCTTAATCGCCATAAAGATGGCAAAGGCCACAATCAGAAAATCAAAGACGTTTTGAATGAAGACACCGTAATGCATCACAACAGCAGGGATATCCCCCTGCGCATCGCGTAGCGTGACAGCAAACTGTTTAAAATCGATCCCGCCAATTAATAAGCCCAGAGGAGGCATGATGATATCGGCAACCAGTGAAGAGACAATCTTCCCGAATGCCGCACCGATAATGACACCCACCGCCAAATCCACCACGTTCCCGCGCATCGCAAATTCGCGAAATTCTTTAATAATGCTCATGTTATTCTCCCTATGAAGCCGACAACCATAAGTCTAACAAATGTTAAGCCATTTTCCTGCCAGGAATGAATTTAATTAATCCTTGATAATCAAAGGGAAATAATAAGGCGTCATTAGACGCCTTATTAATTACAAGAAGAAAGGGCTTGGCTGGAAGAGTCTTTCGACGTCGGTAATAAACTTTTTATCTGTGAGGAACATAATTACGTGATCGCCTTGCTCAATGCGCAGATTGTCATTGGCAATCATCACGTCGTTTCCACGTACCACCGCTCCAATAATCGTTCCTGGCGGTAGCTTGATTTCGTCAATGACTCTGCCGACAACGCGTGAGGTGCTTTCATCACCGTGAGCAACGGCTTCAATAGCTTCTGCTACGCCGCGGCGCAATGAGGAAACACCAACAATATCTGCTTTTCGCACATGGCTAAGCAACGCAGAAATAGTTGCTTGTTGTGGTGAAATCGCAATATCGATAACGCTCCCCTGAACCAGATCCACATAAGCGCGACGCTGGATCAATACCATCACCTTTTTCGCACCCATACGTTTGGCAAGCATGGCGGACATGATATTGGCCTCGTCATCGTTGGTGACGGCAATAAACAGATCAACTTGATCGATATGTTCTTCGGCCAGTAGTTCTTGATCCGACGCATCACCAAAAAAGACGATCGTATTCTGTAACTTTTCCGCCAGTTCGGCAGCGCGCTGCTGATTACGTTCGATGAGTTTAACGCTGTAATCTTTTTCCAGACGACGCGCCAGCCCTGCACCGATATTACCGCCACCAACCAGCATGATCCGCTTATACGGTTTTTCCAGTCGCTGTAATTCACTCATCACCGCGCGGATATGCTGTGAAGCGGCAATAAAGAACACTTCATCACCAGCTTCAACAATGGTCGAACCTTGCGGACGAATGGGGCGATCGTGGCGGAAAATTGCTGCCACACGAGTATCGATATGTGGCATATGTTCGCGCATGGTCGAAAGTGCATTACCAATCAGCGGGCCGCCATAATAGGCTTTAACCACAGCCAGGCTGACTTTACCCTCAGCGAAGTTCACCACCTGCAATGCGCCGGGATACTCAATCAGTCGGTAAATATTATCGATAACCAACTGCTCTGGTGCGATCAGATGATCAATCGGCACAGCATCTGAATGAAATAGCTTATCGGCATCGCGCACGTAGTCTGGTGAGCGGATACGAGCGATGCGATTAGGGGTGTTGAAAAGTGAGTAGGCTACCTGGCAGGCAACCATATTGGTTTCATCTGAACTGGTTACAGCAACCAGCATATCGGCGTCGTCGGCACCTGCCTCCCGCAATACGCGTGGATGAGAGCCATGCCCCTGCACGACCCGCAGGTCAAATTTATCCTGTAAGGTCCGCAGACGCTCACCGTTGGTATCGACAACAGTAATATCGTTGTTCTCGCCAACCAGGTTTTCCGCCAGTGTGCCGCCAACCTGGCCGGCACCCAGAATGATAATTTTCATCAGTCGCGACCCGTTATCTCATCACTTTTTGATTAGCTTAGCGTAAAAGAAGCCGTCGCCCTCTTCGGCACCAGGTAGATTTTGTTTACCCGGTTGCTCTGGTGTTCCTGTTTCGCAAAGTTCGGCATCAGCGGTACGTTGCAAAAAGGCTTTAATCTGCAGGCTATTCTCTTCCGGTAACACCGAACAGGTGGCATAGACCAGAGTTCCACCGGTTTTTAAATGCGGCCAAATGGCGTCGAGAATTTCAGACTGCAATTGCGCGAGTTCCGGGATATCGCGATCGCGACGTAACCATTTAATATCTGGATGGCGACGAATCACACCGGTTGCTGAACAAGGCGCATCTAATAAAATGCGATCAAACTGTTGCTCGCCACACCATTGAGAAGGGTAACGGCCATCACCTTGTTTCACGGTCGCCTTCATACCAAGGCGTTTTAAATTGTCGTAAACCCGAGAGAGGCGCTGTTCGTCGATATCAACCGCAACAACCTGCGCTTCTGGTGCCACCTCAAGGATATGCGTTGTTTTACCGCCGGGGGCGGCACAAAGATCCAAAATGTGTTCACCGTTTTGTGGCGCAAGCCAGGTCATGCAACCTTGTGCTGATGCATCCTGAACGGTAACCCATCCGTCTTCAAAACCAGGTAGCGCATGAACAGGTGCAGGTGTTTCCAGACGTACAGCATCAGGGTAATCCGCATGCGGGAAACCTTTCATTCCTGCTTCATCCAGCAATGCAAGCCAGCTGTCGCGGGAATGATGCGTACGATTAATACGCAGCCACATTGGCGGACGCTGGTTATTGGCTTCGACGATGGATTGCCACTGCTCTGGATACGCTTTTTGCAGACGCTTCAGCAACCAGGAAGGATGCAGATAACGTGCATCACTGGCATTAAACTCGGCTAATAACTCTTCTTGCTGACGCTGGAACTGGCGTAATACACCGTTTATCAACCCTTTAAGTTGCGGACGCTTAATTGCGATAGCGCCTTCAACCGTTTCAGCCAGCGCAGCATGAGGTGGAATGCGGGTATAAAGCAGTTGATACAAACCAACCATAATCAGGTAATGCACGGTCCGCTGTTTGCCGGTCATCGGACGGGCCATTAACTTATTAATCAGCCAGTCTAACTGCGAAAGCGTACGCAGTACGCCAAAGCACAACTCTTGAAGAAGTGCTTTGTCTTTATCGGAAACTTTTTGCTGGAGCGGTGGCAGAATGTTGCTTAATGATTGCCCTTGCTCGACGACTTGTTCAACGGCCTGGGCCGCCATGCTACGTAAATTACGTTGTTTTTTCATAAGTATAAAAACGCCCGGCAAGACCGGGCTTAGAAGAGTGGACTATCAGACCAGACGGTTGCCCGGAACAAACCATTCCCGACGAGAGTTCAGGAGGTCTTGCGCGCTCATCGCTTTCTTACCCGCAGGTTGTAACGAGAGCAGGTTCAGGATGCCATCACCAGTCGCAACCTGAATGCCTTGTTTGTTGGCTTCAAGGATCGTTCCTGGTGCAGCGTTGGTTGCCGTATCAATGACCGATGCTTTCCAGACTTTAACCGGCTGTCCTTCAATTTCCAGCCAGCTCATTGGCCATGGATTGAAAGCGCGAATGCAGCGTTCAAGCTGTGCTGCCGAAAGTGACCAGTCAATACGCGCTTCTTCTTTACTCAACTTCTCGGCGTAAGTGACAAGAGTTTCGTCCTGAACTTCTGGTTTCGCCGTGCCGTCTGCCAGTTGTTTCAACGTGGTGATAAGCCCTTGTGGGCCAAGCTCTGCCAGCTTGTCGTACAGCGTACCACTGGTATCTTCTGCAGTAATCGGGCAGGAGAGCTTATAGAGCATATCACCGGTGTCTAAACCGACATCCATTTGCATAATGGTCACACCAGTTTCTGCATCACCCGCCCATAGTGAGCGTTGGATTGGTGCAGCACCGCGCCAGCGTGGCAGCAGTGAACCATGAACGTTGATACAGCCAAGACGCGGCATCTCCAGCACTGCTTTCGGCAGAATTAAACCATAGGCGACGACGACCATAACATCAGCCTGCAGTTCGGCGACCAGTTGCTGGTTTTCTTGTGGATGCAGGGAAACAGGTTGAAAAACGGGCAGACCTTTTTCCTCAGCCAGAACTTTAACCGGGCTGGGCATCAGTTTTT
The DNA here is from genome assembly GCF_019375075.1 of Escherichia sp. XD33. Lineage (NCBI taxonomy): Bacteria > Pseudomonadati > Pseudomonadota > Gammaproteobacteria > Enterobacterales > Enterobacteriaceae > Escherichia > Escherichia sp. XD33. The sequence continues at coordinate 5,557 of NZ_JAENDM010000053.1, read as the reverse complement.
TACCGCGTCCTGCCGGTCGGTCTGGCTGGGTGAACACGCCAACGACGTTATGACCAGAAGACAACAGCGCGTCGAGATGACGCGCTGCAAAGTCAGGTGTACCCGCAAAAATAATACGTAGTGATTCTGACACGTTAGTTCTTATCCTTAAGCCCGGGCTTTCAGACGATCCAGTTTTTCAACTTTCTGACGAATACGTTGTTGTTTCAGCGGTGACAGATAATCCATAAACAGTTTGCCGACCAGGTGATCCATCTCATGCTGAATACAGATGGCTAACAGACCGTCTGCTTCCAGTTCAAATGGTTTACCGTCGCGGTCAAGGGCGCGAATTTTAACTTTCTCTGCGCGCGGCACTAAAGCACGTTGTTCAGGGATCGACAGGCAACCTTCTTCAATGCCTGTTTCGCCGCTTTTTTCTAAAAGCTCTGGATTGATTAACACTAGCCGTTCGTCACGGTTTTCCGAAACATCAATAACAATGATACGTTGATGGATATCAACCTGGGTTGCCGCCAGGCCAATACCTTCTTCTGCGTACATCGTCTCGAACATATCATCGACGATACGCTGAATTTCTGCATTCACTTCTTCTACCGGTTTAGCAACTTTGCGAAGCCGCTCGTCCGGAATATGTAACACTTGCAAAACTGACATAAATCTCCAGAGATGTGTTCAGGAGTTAGAAAGATTATTTCTTCTATTCTAGACAAATCCCCCTCTGATTGACAGCATCACTGACCAATCGCAAAGATTGCTAAGGCTGCTTATGGCAGGGAGATAAGGATGGTCGATACAGAAATTTGGCTGCGTTTAATGAGTATCAGCAGCTTGTACGGCGATGATATGGTCCGTATCGCTCACTGGGTGGCAAAACAGTCGCATATTGATGCGGTTGTATTGCAGCAAACAGGGCTTACATTGCGGCAGGCACAACGCTTTCTTTCATTTCCACGAAAGAGTATCGAAAGCTCACTTTGTTGGTTGGAGCAACCCAACCATCATTTAATTCCTGCGGACAGCGAATTTTATCCTCCTCAACTTCTGGCGACGACAGATTACCCCGGCGCACTGTTTGTTGAAGGAGAACTGCACGCGCTGCATTCATTTCAGCTTGCCGTAGTGGGGAGTCGGGCGCATTCATGGTATGGCGAGCGATGGGGACGATTATTTTGCGAAACTCTGGCGACGCGTGGAGTGACAATTACGAGTGGACTGGCGCGTGGAATCGATGGTGTAGCGCATAAAGCAGCCTTACAGGTAAATGGCGTCAGCATTGCTGTATTGGGGAATGGACTTAATACCATTCATCCCCGCCGTCATGCCCGACTGGCTGCCAGTCTGCTTGAACAGGGGGGCGCTCTCGTCTCGGAATTTCCCCTCGATGTTCCACCCCTTGCTTACAATTTCCCACGAAGAAATCGCATTATCAGTGGTCTAAGTAAAGGTGTACTGGTGGTGGAAGCGGCTTTGCGTAGTGGTTCGCTGGTGACAGCACGTTGTGCGCTTGAGCAGGGGCGAGAAGTTTTTGCCTTGCCAGGTCCAATAGGGAATCCGGGAAGCGAAGGGCCTCACTGGTTAATAAAACAAGGTGCGATTCTTGTGACGGAACCGGAAGAAATTCTGGAAAACTTGCAATTTGGATTGCACTGGTTGCCAGACGCCCCTGAAAATTCATTTTATTCACCAGATCAGCAAGACGTGGCATTGCCATTTCCTGAGCTCCTGGCTAACGTAGGAGATGAGGTAACACCTGTTGACGTCGTCGCTGAACGTGCCGGCCAACCTGTGCCAGAGGTAGTTACTCAACTACTCGAACTGGAGTTAGCAGGATGGATCGCAGCTGTACCCGGCGGCTATGTCCGATTGAGGAGGGCATGCCATGTTCGACGTACTAATGTATTTGTTTGAAACCTATATTCACACAGAAGCTGAGTTGCGTGTGGATCAAGACAAACTTGAACAGGATCTTACCGACGCAGGTTTTGAGCGAGAAGATATCTACAATGCCCTGCTATGGCTGGAAAAACTTGCTGATTATCAGGAAGGGTTGGCAGAACCGATGCAACTGGCCTCGGATCCTCTCTCCATGCGTATTTATACACCGGAAGAGTGTGAACGATTGGATGCCAGCTGCCGTGGGTTTCTGCTTTTCCTTGAGCAGATTCAGGTGCTCAACCTTGAAACTCGTGAAATGGTGATAGAGCGAGTGCTCGCGCTGGATAACGCAGAGTTCGAACTGGATGATCTGAAATGGGTGATCCTGATGGTGTTGTTCAATATTCCGGGCTGCGAAAATGCGTACCAGCAAATGGAAGAATTACTCTTTGAAGTGAATGAAGGTATGCTGCATTAATCATTTCTTTAATTCAGCATAAGTTGTTATGGCGAAATCAGCACTGTTCACGGTGCGTAATAATGAGTCCTGCCCAAAGTGCGGGGCTGAACTGGTTATTCGATCCGGGAAACACGGTCCGTTTCTTGGATGCTCACAGTATCCGGCGTGTGACTACGTCCGTCCTCTGAAATCTTCAGCGGATGGACATATCGTCAAAGTTCTGGAGGGGCAGGTTTGCCCTGCATGTGGCGCAAATCTGGTATTACGCCAGGGACGCTTTGGTATGTTTATTGGTTGCATTAACTACCCTGAATGCGAACATACCGAACTTATCGATAAACCGGACGAAACAGCAATTACATGCCCCCAATGTCGGACGGGCCATCTGGTCCAGCGCCGCTCCCGTTATGGCAAAACATTTCACTCTTGTGATCGCTACCCGGAGTGTCAATTTGCCATTAACTTCAAACCCATAGCTGGAGAATGCCCTGAGTGTCATTATCCGCTACTCATCGAAAAGAAAACCGCGCAGGGTGTAAAACACTTTTGTGCCAGTAAACAATGTGGAAAGCCGGTTTCGGCGGAATAATAACGTGAATAATAACCTGCAAAGAGACGCTATCGCAGCTGCGATAGATGTTCTCAATGAAGAACGTGTCATCGCCTATCCAACGGAAGCCGTTTTCGGTGTTGGGTGCGATCCTGATAGCGAAACAGCAGTGATGCGACTGTTGGAGTTAAAACAGCGTCCGGTTGATAAGGGGCTGATTTTAATCGCAGCAAATTACGAGCAGCTTAAACCCTATATTGATGACACCATGTTGACTGACGTGCAGCGTGAAACCATTTTTTCCCGCTGGCCAGGTCCTGTCACCTTTGTCTTTCCCGCGCCTGCGACAACACCGCGCTGGTTGACGGGCCGCTTTGATTCGCTTGCTGTACGAGTCACCGACCATCCGTTGGTGGTTGCTTTGTGCCAGGCTTATGGTAAACCGCTGGTTTCTACCAGTGCCAACTTGAGTGGATTGCCACCTTGTCGAACAGTAGACGAAGTTCGCGCACAATTTGGCGCGGCGTTCCCGGTTGTGCCTGGTGAAACGGGGGGGCGTTTAAATCCTTCAGAAATCCGCGATGCCCTGACGGGTGAACTGTTTCGACAGGGGTAACATAATGGAAACCTATGCTGTTTTTGGTAATCCGATAGCCCACAGCAAATCGCCATTCATTCATCAGCAATTTGCTCAGCAACTGAATATTGAACATCCCTATGGGCGCGTGTTGGCACCCATCAATGATTTCATCAACACACTGAACGCTTTCTTTAGTGCTGGTGGTAAAGGTGCGAATGTGACGGTGCCTTTTAAAGAAGAGGCTTTTGCCAGAGCGGATGAGCTTACTGAACGGGCAGCGTTGGCTGGTGCTGTTAATACCCTCATGCGGTTAGAAGATGGACGCCTGCTGGGTGACAATACCGATGGTGTAGGCTTGTTAAGCGATCTGGAACGTCTGTCTTTTATCCGCCCTGGTTTACGTATTCTGCTTATCGGCGCTGGTGGAGCATCTCGCGGCGTACTACTGCCACTCCTTTCCCTGGACTGTGCGGTGACAATAACTAATCGGACGGTATCCCGCGCGGAAGAGTTGGCTAAATTGTTTGCGCACACTGGCAGTATTCAGGCGTTGAGTATGGACGAACTGGAAGGTCATGAGTTTGATCTCATTATTAATGCAACATCCAGTGGCATCAGTGGTGATATTCCGGCGATCCCGTCATCGCTCATTCATCCAGGCATTTATTGCTATGACATGTTCTATCAGAAAGGAAAAACTCCTTTTCTGGCATGGTGTGAGCAGCGAGGCTCAAAGCGTAATGCTGATGGTTTAGGAATGCTGGTGGCACAGGCGGCTCATGCCTTTCTTCTCTGGCACGGTGTTCTGCCTGACGTAGAACCAGTTATAAAGCAATTGCAGGAGGAATTGTCCGCGTGAATCAGGCCATCCAGTTTCCGGACAGGGAAGAGTGGGACGAGAATAAAAAATGTGTATGTTTTCCCGCTCTCGTGAATGGTATGCAACTGACATGCGCGATCTCTGGCGAGAGTCTGGCGTATCGCTTTACTGGAGATACGCCAGAACAGTGGTTAGCGAGTTTTCGTCAGCATCGCTGGGACCTGGAAGAAGAAGCGGAAAACTTAATTCAGGAACAAAGTGAAGATGATCAAGGCTGGGTCTGGTTACCCTGATCCAGATATTCGTCCTTCCATTTCACGTAATTATTCGCGGAATAGCGTAACCCAGCCTTCTCTTCATCACTTAACGGGCGGATCTGTTTGACGGGGCTACCGAGATACAGATATCCGCTCTCCAGCCGTTTATTTTGTGGGACCAGACTACCCGCACCAATCATCACATCATCTTCTACTATTGCGCCATCAAGTAAAATTGAGCCCATCCCAACCAAAACTCGATTGCCAATGGTGCAGCCGTGGAGCATCACCTTGTGACCAACAGTGACATCTTCGCCAATGGTTAATGGGTTGCCATCTGGGTTGTACGAGGATTTATGAGTGACATGCAACATACTGCCATCCTGGATATTGGTGCGTGCTCCGATCTGTACATAATGTACATCTCCACGAATCACAACGAGCGGCCAGATCCCCACATCATCAGCCAGACGAACGTCACCAATCACGACACTGCTATCGTCGATCATTACGCGCTGACCGATTTGTGGAAAAAGATCGCGGTATGGGCGTAAAACATCAGACATACTTACCTCAGCAATAAATGATTTACTAATGACTTTGGGGGCATTATTGGCCTTGTGCAAGTCTTTTAGTATGCAAAAAAGCACCGTTTTGTGTGCGATTGCAGCAAAAAGGGTGAAAAAACAACAAACAGAAAAAAAGATCAAAAAAATACTTGTGCAAAAAATTGGGATCCCTATAATGCGCCTCCGTTGAGACGACAACGTGAAACACTTCACAGGATGGTCGGAACAACGAAGAGAAAAAAATCCTGAAATTCAGGGTTGACTCTGAAAGAGGAAAGCGTAATATACGCCACCTCGCGACAGTGAGCTGAAAGCCGCGTCGCAACTGCTCTTTAACAATTTATCAGACAATCTGTGTGGGCACTCGAAGATACGGATTCTTAACGTCGCAAGACGAAAAATGAATACCAAGTCTCAAGAGTGAACACGTAATTCATTACGAA